>NZ_JAUBRO010000042.1:0-20262 GCF_036701945.1 Microcoleus sp. MON1_C1
CTTCCCTTTCATTTATTATCAAACTTTCCTATTTTACCAGAGAAATCCATATTTACATCTCAAATGGAATTGCTATACTAATGCACTTATTATCAAGTAATTTTCCGGGCAACCTACAGGAGGTTTGCCAGTGGTGCAGCGCTCAACCCAAGACTCAACTACCGATTTAGTGGCCTCTGAATTTCCCAAACAGTTAGATATCGCTCAAGTTTCCATCTACGGGCTGAGCTTTTTATCTGCTGGTTTATTTCTGTTTTTACCTTTAGTTAACTTATTGCATCCGAGCCCTTGGCAGCAGTAGATGGGAACTATTCACGGCATGGGTGCAATGTTGACATTAGTGGTAATGGTTTATACAGGACATCTAGCATTTCCATTGTTGCGGGGTGTCCCTAAAATCGTGCCGTAAATGCGTACATTAGCCTTTTGCTCAACTCTTTTGAGTTTTTTGGCCATTGCTACTGGCAATTGGGCTTATATGCGGTATCGAGCAGGCATAGATTTCGCCGGAGCTAGAGCAGCGCTGAAAGAAAACTCTCCTCTAGCGCAGTACGTTTTGATGGAATATCACGAATTTAGCGTACTGTTTACATTGCCTTTAACAGTAGCTTGTGCGTGGATTTTGTGGAACTATGGCGACGCAATTTTAGAGAAAAAAAATCGCTAAAACTAGATGAGCTAGCTCTGAAAGTCTACGATCGCATCGATGGAAGTTGGCAAACTAGCGCTACGTTCAATCAAAATCTAGTGTATCGAGTCAGTACAAGTCAAGATGGGGCGATCGCCCATTTCGAGCCGCTCAATCAACCAGCCAAGGATTACACCCAAGAAACTCCTTTGCCAAATCTGCTCAAATCTCTCGAAACTAGCAGCAACAATGCACCACCAGTCGCTAAGTTTACTGTAGTGTTTGCTCCTACTGGAACCTTAGAAGTTAACCCCTAACTCACATACAACATCTATATCCGGTAAGGTGCGCCATCCGCACCTTATCTTTCATTTTTAACTTAAATGTGATATTATAAACAGCGCCCTCTAAGGCATTCTACATCTAAAACAACCAATGAAAGAACTTGACGACAAAAAAACCCAGGAACTGCTATGCACCATCATGGAATGGGAACTAGCAGGTGTCGTGCGCTACACCCACTATTCACTAATGGTGACAGGGCCAAACCGGATTCCCATCGTGCAGTTTTTTAAAGCACAAGCAACGGAATCCTTACTCCACGCCCAACAAGCAGGAGAAATTCTCACCGGTTTAGAGGGGCATCCCAGTCAGAAAATTGCTCCCATCGAAGAAACCTACAAACACTCGGTGAAAGACTTGTTGGAAGAAAGTTTAAATCACGAGAAAAAAGCGCTGAAAAAGTATAAATCTTTACTTGAAGTCGTGGGCGGCTCCAGCGTTTATTTGGAAGAATATGCCCGCAATCTAATTGGGCAAGAAGAATTGCACCAAGTAGAACTGAAAAAAATGCTGCGTGATTATAGTTGATTTAATGATTAGTTAGTTGTTATTGGTTATTGGTTATTGCTTATGAGTTAGTTGTTATTTCCAATGACCAGTGACCAATGCACTCTCCCCCATGCCCCATAATTATAAAAAATGAATTTTAGTGAAGCGGTACCGACTTTTGTAATTACCCTGCGCGAAGGCGTAGAAGCCGCCTTAGTCGTCGGAATTGTACTAGCTTGCCTCAAAAAAGCCGAGCAAAGTCACCTGAATTCTTGGGTTTATACAGGTGTCGCAGCCGGCATTGCTGCGAGCGGTTTGGTGGGTGTTTTATTCAATGGATTGCTCGCAGCACTATCCACATCCGAGCAGGCTTACGCACCAGTAATTAAACAGCTATTAGAGGGCGTGTTGGGAATTGTGGCGATCGCAATGCTAAGCTGGATGCTAATTTGGATGACTCAGCAAGCGCGCTTTCTAAAAGCTGAAGTTGAAGGAGCCGTTACAGCAGCTTTGACAGAGAATAGCAATGCCGGCTGGGGCGTATTTGGCTTAATTTTTATTGCGGTACTGCGCGAAGGTTTTGAAACAGTTATATTTGTCAGCGCTCAGTTTCAACAAGGTTTGAGTCCCGCTTTGGGAGCTTTGGGCGGTTTGACTGGGGCGGCAATCATTGGCGCGCTACTGTTCAAGTGGGGTGTCAAAATTGATATCCGCCTGTTTTTCAAGTTTATGGGGATTTTGTTGCTGTTAATCGTGGCAGGTTTGGCAGTATCTGCACTCAAACATTTTGACCAAGCCGCTGGGATTTTGTCGCAGATGAATAGCAAGTATGCAGCGATTTGTGTTTATTACGATCGCCTCGCACCAGTCCACTCTTGTATTTTAGGGCCTATGGTGTGGAATGCAGCGGAAATTTTGCCCGATGGACAATTTCCAGGAGTGCTTCTCAAAGCACTGTTTGGATACAGAGATCGACTTTATCTCGTCCAAGCAGCGGCTTACACAATATTCTTAGCCACCATCGGCGGTCTTTATTTCCAAAAATTAGGATCTAAGGCGACTCTTCCCAACAAAAATACTCAGCCAGATCGATCGCAAACTCGCCCTCAGTAGGTATGCAAGCGGTTGTTATCGGTTGTTTGGCTGATTCCAGAGCGAGACAACAATTAGCACCACAGGCAAAAAATTGACCAAAAATTGTCAGGTTGCGGAATTGATTATTTTACTTTTATATGATATCATTTAATGATTGCATTATTGTTTATTTACTTTATAAATACTTATATTAATATTATTTAATAATACCGTCAATCCCCCAACAAAGCAAACCCTACCCCCTCAAAAAACACAAAAATTTTATAAGCAAAATTAACTAACTTAAAAAATTTACAGTTAACGGTTGACAGGGTTATGCAAAACGCGGACTACCGTTAGGGCGATGCTGTGAAGCCCCAGGCGCACGCTGCAAAAGTTAAGGCTGTTCTTGCCGACAAAAAATCTGCCCCCAGCAAGATTTTTGGTCAACAGTTTTCTGATATGTGCTCTTAGGGCTTATAATTAGTACAAGAATATTTACAGAGTCCCGAAAGTTCTTAATCAACCTTATAATCCTTACATGAAGCTTAAAATTAAAAAATTGTTCGTTAAAGTTACCTGGAACCCCCAGAAGGCTGTAGGATCTGCCATTCGGTTAGCGGTGAGATAAATAATGATGCCCCGGATACTTGTTATTGATGATGACGCGGCGATCGCCGAACTCGTAGCCGTCAACCTTGAAATGGCTGGCTATGAAGTCACCCAGGCAGAAGACGGCATCAAAGGTCAGGCACTAGCCATACAACTGCTCCCCGACCTGATCATGCTAGACCTCATGCTGCCTAGAGTAGACGGATTCACCGTATGTCAGCGTTTGCGGCGTGACGAGCGCACCTCAGACATTCCGGTCTTGATGTTGACAGCCTTAAGTCAAACTCAAGACAAAGTAGAAGGCTTCAACTCCGGCGCCGACGACTACCTGACCAAACCCTTTGAACTAGAAGAGATGCTAGCCCGAGTGCGAGCTCTACTAAGGCGCACAGACCGCATCCCCCAAGCTGCCAAACACTCCGAAATTCTGAATTACGGCCCGCTGACCCTGGTCCCCGAAAGGTTTGAAGCTGTTTGGTACGCTCAGACAGTCAAACTGACCCACCTAGAGTTTGAGTTGCTGCACTGCTTGCTTCAGCGCCACGGTCAGACAGTTTCTCCCAGCGAAATTCTCAAAGAAGTGTGGGGTTACGACCCCGACGACGACATCGAAACTATTCGTGTACACATCAGACACCTGAGAACCAAGATGGAACCCGATCCCCGCCATCCTCGGTACATCAAAACCGTATACGGGGCCGGTTATTGCCTGGAGTTGCCCAACAACGAGCAAGTAGCTGAAGAAACCAAATCCTCTGCTTGAGCTAGCGCGCCAGATGCAACAAGCAGTTAAAAATTCCGCTAGAAAAGCCTGAGAGCATTTGCTCTCAGGCTTGGTTGTTTGGAGTTTGAGATGAATATGTCAACAAATAGGCATTAACTCTCTTGATTCGGAAAAAACAATGGCGCACCCCCCTCTAACCGTACTTTTAGAGAAGCTTGTCCATAGGAAAGTACCGGATTTCTTTTCCCACCTTGTCTTTTCCCAGAGGATTGGATAGCTACTCAAACAATACTCTAGCCATAATACTCTTTAATAATATTATTTATCAATAAATTTAGAAGTATTCCTTTAGCTGCTATTTTTGCTAACGAGAGACCAAACTCCGCTCAAGCGCCAAAAACAGTCATAATCGTGATAGGGCGATGTTTTTTCCTACTGATTTACATACCTGAACTCAAATCAGTGAAAATTTTTCTCAAATACCCCTTGACGAAACTACTAAAATTGTTGATTATCTATATCAATAACCTGCTATCGCTTAAAACTCCCCTGACATCTTTCTCAAGAGGTAAATGGCCGTGACCAGCATGGCAAAAAAATCCTTCTTCGCCGTTAGGGCGATTCACCTAATCAGCTCAGCCTTTCTAGGCTTCGGCGACATCTTTCACTCCCTCAAAGGGCCAGCAACCCTCGAAGCAAGAACTTCTTTCTTTGGCTACACATGGGAAGACGCAGACAAAATGACCACCCTCTTGGGCATCAGCCTAGTTTTGCTGGGTGTCGCTACCTTCTTGTTGGTACCCAAAGCTATGTATTTGGGTGGTTTATGAGTTTAGGTGACGGATATTCCCTAGTAGGAGCAGTTGCTGTGTTGATTCGGTTGCAGGAAAAAGGGTTGACACGGCTGACGGGTTTGCTGACGACGCTGGCATTGATTTGGATTTTGTCGCTCGCCCTTTGTGTTGGCGATCGCCCCAATCTGGAAAAAGACAAGTCATTCTATTGGCATAAAACTCCCGAAGATGGGAGTTTATTCCCGAGTGGTTTTGTCATCGGTGACACCTCTGCAGCTTTTCTCGGCTATTTGCTGCTAGAAAATATTTCTCCTATAGATGCCATTGTTCGAGGTTTTGTCAATTAAATACTCTGCTTGCGGTTGACATCGGTCGATCCCTAGCCCGGAGAATTAGGAATTGCGAAACAGACTTTCATCCGCCGACTTGCTGAAAACCTTTCGTCGCTGTTACAGCGCAGTTACACACAGAAAATCGATGGTGCAATTCCTATTTTTTCCCTACAAACGCCGTTCAGATTTCGGTCAACCTTGAGACAATAACCGTATGACTGTCTTTTTCTAAAATTTATGTATCGCCACTTTGATTATTTTTGTGGAGTCTGTCCGTAACATTGCCAGAAGGAGCGCATCAAATCAAGCGCTTGTATCCAATTCATTGTTATGGGGATTTTTTTACGACGGACTACCGCCTCAAATTTACAGTGCGCCCGTGCGTTGCTTTTAGTGAAGATGCGATCGGTTGCACTGACTTTGACCCTAAAACTTGTTTTACCAATGCTTATCAGCAACATTGCTAAAAACTTCACAAAAATTACGCATAAATACCGAAAACTACTTTTTTAGTTCCACTTTTAGCAAGGGGGATAGATGGCTAGCTGATTACCCTTAACTAAAGGGGAAGTCTAGAATTAGATGGATTATCACGGAAAATACACTTTAGGAGAATCTACAAAAGAGCGCGAATAAATAACAGATAATCCCCTAGAAGCCTCGTTCAAGTTTTTTATTTTTTGCCACATGAATTTATACAGTGCTAACTCACTCAAAGTCGAACTGAACCAGAGAGGCTGCCGCCTGACTCCCCAGCGAGAAACTATTTTGAGTGTCTTTCAAAATCTGCCACAAGGCAATCATTTAAGTGCGGAAGAGTTATACAGAACTTTGCAGAATAAAGGAGAACGAATAGGCTTGTCTACTGTCTACCGAACCCTGCATTTATTAGCAAGAATTGGAATTTTGCGTGAACTAGAATTAGCAGAAGGACACAAACATTACGAACTAAATTTTCCCGAATTGCACCACCACCACCACCTGGTTTGCATTCAGTGTCACAAAACCTTTGAATTTAGCGATGAATCCATTTTAAGAATTGGCAAAAAGCAAGTTTAAAAAGCTGGGGTCGAACTGCTTGACTGTCAATTAACTGTGCGAGCTGTTTGTTTGGAAGCGCTGCGGGAGGGATGGCCTTCTTTGGTACCCAGCAATTGGTTGTGTCCCAGATATCATTCAGAAATTGATGAAAAAATTAGTTGAGTTGGATGAAATACACTTCGGTAATTGGTAATTGGTAACTCTTGAACTCAGGTACGGCAATAGCGTTGCCAGGAATGATAGCGAAGTGATTCTTAGGAAAGCAATCTCACGCATTCAAACTCCCTTCTGCTTAATAGCATGGGAAGGAATGTTAAGGAATGTTAGCGAAGCAATTATTAGAAAAGCAATGTCACGCATTCAAAAATTGTCGCCTTTCCCTTCCCCTTCCGTCAAGCAACCTCAGAATCGCAACGTTGGTGTTCCATCCGAAATATGTTAGCGTACAAACTAGCAACAATCTGTTTACCTTCTTGCGTCAACTGCAAGTAACCGAGAGATTCACTGATGTGAGGATAAATGCCGCTCCAGTAAAACTTAGAGTAGCTTTGCAGCAAGTCGCCCGGATGCCGATAGCCCAAAAGTTTAGTAGCACCGCTTTCTTCCAACTCGTAAAACAGCGCGCCAATTTTCTGCAAATATTGCGGGTTGCTGAGCTGACCTATCAAGTCAGCACCGCGCACTAAACTAGAGTAATTAACTGCCTCCTCGTCAGTGTTACCGTCAAGCACCGAGAAACGAGTCTGTTCTATGTTCTGCTTAATTATCTCAGCATTAATTAGCTTGTGGTTGCCGAAGCGCTCGTCAATGAACAATTTAGCTCTGTCAACTCGGTAAGGAGCTAAGCTAGCCGCTGTTGCACCGGGAGCAAGTGCAATTCTCATGCCATCTTTTCCAGTAGCATACAATCCTTCTGATTCTTGGTCTTGCCGGCAAACTCCTTTGACATATCCGATGTCTTGGCACAGCAAAGAAATGATGAAGTGCAGCCAATCTTCGCAGGAAACTCCGCCCTTGCGAATGTGTTTTCCCCGCAAGATTTCTTGACCGACTAAGCTAATGCAAATGGCGTGCTCTACATTGTGATAAAGAGCGTCGCTGTTAGCGATGTTTTCTAACGCCATTGCCCCCACCCAGGCAATAATGTCAGCATAGTCAGATTTGTAGCCTCCGTAAGTGCGGCTGTACCCGTTCTGAAGTTGTTCGATGAAAGCCTCGATCAGCAGTTCTGTAGAATTAAACATACGCTATCCTTTTACCTTAATATTGCCTTTCAAGAGCGGTGCATCTATTTGGGAGTCCTCTAATTTTATGGATGAGATTTGAACTCACAACTCATGCACCCCCTGTGTGTTGTGCTCTGTGGGTGGCAATCTCAAAACTATTTGACGCAGCTACGCCCGGGGAGTCACTAAGCAATCTTGCGCCCTGAGTCAAAACTCCCAAGCAACTCAGTCCATCACTGACACCCATCCCCGCCGTACTGCATACAGTAGCCTGCTGACAATTTTTCGCTCCTCTGAACTTTTTAAACTGTGAGAATTAATTGCGTATTGAATTTGCTGGAACACAGTCCGATCGATCTTACCGGATTTCCAAATGTTCAAGTAAAGTTCGGAAATTTTATATTCAGGAATATAAGCTTTGGTTGTCATCTGCAGTCAACTCAATGTATATTTCTTATTGTCCGGCAATTTTAGATAAGTTTATGTGATGTAGATCGGCTATAGACTGTGATGCGATCGCAGGCTGGAGTTAATGCGCCTCTCCTAACAATGGTAATTTGATCGAAAAAGCGATAGGGCGATCTTCATAAATTTTGCTGACGGCTGTGACAATCATCATAGTTGCGCCTAAATTATAGGATGTCACATACCATTCTCCCGTTGCGCTCGCCCCCTCCCAACTTGCAGCAAGGAAGGAAGTTTGAGCGCGGGTCGCGCAAATTTCTTGCCAAAGAAACTCGCGTCGTGTACAATATAGAGTCTGGTATCCTCACTTACCCATAATTATTTTCATTCATCCCGTCCCCCCAGAGGGGAAGGGACTTTCAGTGCGGATACCGCCAAATCACTATATTCAGCAAAAAGCTAGAAATGCCGTAACTCATGCCCACTATTCAGCAACTCATCCGTTCAGCACGGGAACAAACGCAGAAAAAAACCAAATCGCCAGCTCTCAAGAGTTGCCCCCAGCGCCGCGGAGTTTGCACCAGAGTGTACACGACCACCCCGAAAAAACCCAACTCGGCGCTGCGGAAGGTGGCTCGGGTACGGCTGACCTCTGGTTTTGAAGTCACCGCCTACATCCCAGGGATCGGTCACAACTTGCAAGAACACTCTGTAGTAATGATCCGGGGCGGTCGGGTAAAAGATTTGCCCGGAGTTAGATACCACATCATTCGGGGTACATTAGACACCGCTGGGGTGAAAGACCGCAAGCAGGGTCGTTCCAAATACGGGGCCAAGCGTCCTAAAGAGAAAAAATAAGACGGAACTCGCCCGATCATCGGGGTTGGGAAGCAAAAATAAATCCGATCGCGCCGATCAATTGCACGCTCGATCGTCATAGATCGAGATCTGATCCCAAAACCCCAAACTCAATCATTCAAAATCAAAAATCCCAAATAGAACTATGTCTCGCCGCACAGTTATTCAAAAACGTCCAGTTCCGCCAGATCCAACCTACAACAGCCGGTTGGTAAGCATGATGGTGAGACGGATCATGCAGCACGGCAAAAAATCCGTGGCCTCCAGCATCGTCTACGACGCCCTCAAAACCATCCAAGAACGCACAGGGGCCGAACCGTTAGACTTGTTTGAAAAAGCAGTCAAAAACGCTACACCCCTGGTAGAAGTCAAAGCCCGCCGGGTAGGTGGCGCCACCTACCAAGTACCGATGGAAGTGCGTTCCGATCGCGGTACCACCCTCGCCCTTCGCTGGCTGATCAGATTTGCCCGCGCCCGCACCGGCCGTTCGATGGCCGCCAAGCTAGCCAACGAACTGATGGATGCAGCTAACGAAACAGGCAGTGCTATTCGCAAGCGCGAAGAAACACACCGAATGGCCGAAGCTAACAAGGCTTTTGCTCACTACCGGTACTAACTGCAAAATCGGGCATGGAGAAGAGTGCGATCGTGCGGTATAAAAGCATCGGGTGAGAAATTGGAAAGTGTAAGTTTTGAGTGTTGAGATTGCTTCTCTGGGTGCAATTGCGATTCATGAAGCAAACTCAAGACTCCCAAAATCAAAATTCACGCACTCAAAATTCACGCACTCTCGGAATCCTCCATGTCGCATCCTTAATATTTTTGTAAACAAATTTTGCAAAAAATATTAAAATGTAACAATAAGCTCCCGAGACTTTGGTAAGTCGCTGGGGAGTGCAAAATAGGGTTACTGTGTAGTATAATAGTATTATAACAGCAACACAAGATTAAGGAGGTAGCTGTGGCACGTACCGTCCCGCTAGAAAAAACTCGCAACATCGGCATCGCAGCCCACATAGACGCGGGCAAAACAACAACAACTGAAAGAATTCTGTTCTATTCAGGCATGGTTCACAAAATGGGTGAAGTGCACGAGGGAACAGCAGTCACTGACTGGATGGAGCAAGAGCGGGAGCGGGGAATTACGATTACTGCCGCTGCTATCACCACCAGTTGGAAAGATTACAAAATCAACATCATCGACACTCCCGGACACGTAGACTTCACGATCGAAGTCGAACGCTCGATGCGAGTGCTCGACGGAGTGATCGCAGTGTTCTGCTCGGTAGGGGGAGTACAGCCGCAATCCGAAACAGTTTGGCGACAGGCCGACCGGTACAAAGTACCGAGGATCGTGTTCGTCAACAAAATGGATCGGATGGGCGCAAACTTCTACAAAGTCTACGGCCAAATTCGCGATCGAATGAGAGCGAACGCCGTACCCATCCAAATCCCGATCGGCAGTGAAGAAAACTTCCGGGGAATTGTAGACTTAGTGCAAATGAAAGCCTATATCTACAACAACGACACGGGAACCGACATCGAGGAAGTAGAAATCCCCGATGAAGTAAAGGATCTAGCCGTAGAATACCGCACCAAGCTGATAGAGTCGGTAGCAGAAACCAACGACGCCCTCACGGAGAAATACCTTGAAGGCGAAGAGTTAACGGAAGACGAAATTCGTGCAGCTTTGCGGACTGGCGCGATATCTGGGACGATCGTCCCCATGTTGTGCGGTTCGGCGTTCAAAAACAAAGGCGTTCAGCTTTTGTTGGATGCAGTGATCGACTACCTGCCGTCGCCCTTGGAAGTTCCCCCAATTCAAGGACTCCTCCCCAACGGCGACACAGCAGAACGATTTGCAGACGACAGCGCCCCCCTGTCAGCCCTGGCATTCAAAATCATGGCTGACCCCTACGGCCGGCTGACCTTCGTTCGCGTCTACTCGGGTATCCTCAAAAAAGGCACCTACGTCCTCAACTCCACCAAGGACAAAAAAGAGCGGGTTTCTCGCTTAATTGTCCTCAAAGCCGACGATCGGATAGAAGTTGAGGAACTGCGGGCCGGAGACTTGGGAGCAGCCTTGGGTTTGAAAGACACCTTCACCGGCGACACCCTCTGCGAAGAAGGAGCGCCAGTGATTCTGGAATCTCTGTTTATTCCAGAGCCAGTCATCTCGGTGGCTGTCGAACCCAAAACCAAACAAGACATGGAGAAGCTCTCCAAAGCCCTCCAGTCGCTCTCGGAAGAAGACCCCACCTTCCGAGTCAACGTTGACCCAGAAACCAACCAGACAGTCATCGCCGGCATGGGCGAACTGCACCTGGAAATCCTGGTAGACAGGATGCTGCGGGAATTCAAAGTAGAAGCCAACGTGGGTCAGCCGCAAGTAGCCTACCGCGAAACCATTCGCAAAGCCGTCCGCGCCGAAGGTAAATTTATCCGCCAAAGCGGCGGTAAAGGTCAGTACGGTCACGTCGTGATCGAACTAGAACCTACCGAAGTCGGAAGTGGCTTTGAATTTGTCTCCAAAATTGTCGGCGGCACTGTACCGAAAGAGTACATCGGCCCGGCAGAACAAGGGATGAAAGAAGCCTGCGAATCGGGTATTGTAGCAGGATATCCCGTGATCGACCTCAAAGCTACTATGGTAGACGGGTCTTTCCACGACGTAGACTCTTCGGAAATGGCATTTAAGATCGCCGGCTCAATGGCGATCAAAGAAGCCGTGATGAAGGCTTCGCCTGTGCTGCTAGAGCCTATGATGAAAGTAGAGGTGGAAGTTCCCGAAGATTACATCGGGAACATCATCGGCGACCTCAACTCGCGTCGGGGTCAGATTGAGGGTCAAGAGACGGATCAGGGAATTGCCAAAGTTTCTGTAAAAGTTCCACTAGCAGAAATGTTTGGCTACGCCACTGACATCCGCTCGAAAACCCAAGGTCGGGGCATCTTCACAATGGAATTCAGCCATTACGAAGAAGTGCCGCGAAATGTGGCTGAAGCCATCATCGCTAAGAACAAAGGTAACTAACGATTTTGAATTTTAGATTTTGGATTTTGGATGAAATCCAAAGTCTAAAATCTAAAATGTTAAAATCTAAAATCGCTAAAAGAAACAAGGAACAAATCGAGAATGGCACGCGCAAAATTTGAACGGAATAAACCCCACGTAAACATCGGCACGATCGGTCACGTTGACCACGGCAAAACAACTTTGACCGCCGCGATTACGATGACTCTCTCTGCACTAGGTCAAGCAAAGGCTAAGAACTACGCCGACATCGACGCCGCGCCAGAAGAAAAAGCACGGGGTATTACGATTAATACTGCTCACGTCGAATACGAAACCACAGGTCGGCACTATGCCCACGTAGATTGCCCCGGACACGCTGACTATGTGAAAAACATGATCACCGGTGCAGCTCAAATGGACGGCGGGATCTTAGTGGTATCAGCAGCAGACGGCCCCATGCCTCAAACTCGCGAACACATCCTGCTGGCAAAGCAAGTTGGCGTTCCCAGCTTGGTTGTGTTCTTGAACAAAGAAGACATGGTGGATGATGCTGAACTGTTGGAATTGGTAGAACTGGAAGTTCGCGAACTTTTGAGCTCTTACGATTTTCCGGGCGATGACATCCCCATCGTCACAGGTTCGGGATTGAAAGCTCTCGAAGCGATGCTTGCTAATCCCAAGACTGTAAAGGGCGAAAATGAGTGGGTTGACAAAATTTACAAGCTGATGGAAGAAGTAGATGCTTACATCCCCACCCCAGAGCGCGAAGTTGACAAGCCTTTCTTGATGGCAGTTGAAGACGTATTCTCGATTACTGGTCGGGGTACTGTCGCCACAGGCCGGATTGAGCGCGGAACCATCAAAGTCGGCGAAACAGTCGAATTGGTGGGTCTTAAGGACACTCGCAGCACTACGGTGACTGGTGTGGAAATGTTCACCAAGTCTCTGGAGGAAGGTTTGGCCGGCGATAACGTGGGTCTACTGCTGCGGGGGATTTTAAAGGCGGATATTGAACGCGGAATGGTGATTGCCAAGCCGAAAAGCATCATGCCTCACACTCAGTTTGAATCTGAAGTGTACATCCTCAAGAAGGAAGAAGGCGGCCGGCACACGCCCTTTTTCTCTGGATATCGCCCTCAATTCTACGTCCGTACCACTGACGTGACCGGCACGATCGCACAGTTCACCGCTGATGACGGTAGTGAAGCAGAAATGGTGATGCCTGGTGACCGGATCAAAATGACTGTTGAGCTGATTCACCCGATCGCGATCGAACAAGGAATGCGCTTCGCTATCCGCGAAGGCGGACGCACCGTCGGCGCCGGCGTTGTTTCCAAAATCCTCAAGTAGGAATCCGATAACAGCTTAAATAGCAGAAAAGCCGCCAAATTTAATTAGGCTTTTCTGCTATTTAGTGATTAGTTATTACTCAGAAGTCTGCTGTTAGCAGTTAGCCCAAAAACAACTGCAAACAGACAACAGACAACAGACAACAAACACCAAACTGAACCTCGAAAATTCAAGAAACAAAAATGGCAACAATTCAACAACAAAAAATTCGCATTCGCCTCAAAGCTTTCGATCGCCGAATTCTAGACGCATCCTGCGAAAAAATTGTAGATACAGCAAATCGGACAGCAGCCACAGCGATCGGCCCGATTCCCCTACCGACAAAACGGCGGATTTACTGCTTGCTGCGCTCGCCCCACGTAGACAAAGATTCTCGCGAACACTTTGAAACCCGCACGCACCGACGGATTATCGACATTCACCAGCCATCGGCTAAAACAATTGACGCTTTGATGAAACTGGATTTGCCAGCCGGCGTAGATATCGAAGTCAAGCTGTAGATTGACACATCGAAAACTCGAAAAGAAGGAACAAAGATTAAATAAATTGTTCCTTCTTTTTGCTGAAAGTTCGTTATTAGTTTAAAGTGAACATTGCCGGAGTGATAGAACTAGCTGATGAGTCAGCCAGAGATGCTAAAACTGCCCCAGTGCTAGCAAGACGGATCAGGGTATCCCGGGCTTGAGTGCCTGTACCTTGAGTAATGGTTAACTGCTCAAATTTGAGCCCGCCTGCTAATCCTAATAAATCTTCGCCAATAGTAAAATCTGCGATCGCATCAGTTCCATTTCCAGGTGTTAAAACAAAAGTATCGCCTCCTTTGCCACCATTGAGCAAGTCGTCACCCGCACCTCCATTGAGAGTATCATTGCCTTTACCGCCAAAGAGAATGTCATTGCCTTTGCCACCATTGAGCAAGTCGTCACCCGAATCTCCATTGAGAGTATCACTTCCTTTACCGCCAAAGAGAATGTCATTGCCTTTGCCACCTGAAAGGAAGTCATTGCCTTTGCCGCCATAGAGAGTATCGTTCCCTTGATTACCATTGAGGGAATTGTCGCCGGAGTTGCCATTGAGTAAGTCATTGCCTTCAGTGCCCATGACTGTATTGTTCGCAGTCGTAACAGCAAAAGGCAGCGAATACTGCAAGCCAAAGTCAGCAGCAAGTGCGTTACTGTCGCGCCGGAGAACGTTGGAATTGAAATGACGTTCGTACATTTCTCCATAGTTCCCTACTGCTTCGATCGCCTTCACCGCAAAGTCATTGGGCAAACCTAAGGCTTCACCTATATTCCCTTCCAACCCTAAGAATTGTCGAATTTCGGAGTTAGAGTTATTGGCGGGGTTTTCGTCAGTATTCTGGGTGATTAACTCCTCAATATTGCCTGAAGTAATGCCATATTCTTCTGCTTGAACTAAGGCATTATAAACCCAGCGTACTACATCTGCCCACTCGGATTGATTTTCGTCAGTGATTAAGCCCAAAGGTTCTTTAGAAAGAACTTCATCAAGAATCCGATGCTGTGCGGGATTGGATAAGGTAGGAATTCGGGCACTGAGAATAGTCAGGTCAGTTGAGACAGCATCTATTTCTCCTTTGTCGTAAGCTGCAAAGATTTCATCATTTGTGGCAAACTTAACAGGGATAAACGTACCCCCGTATTTGCTTAAAGCATCTTGGAGATTTTGTAAAGAAGTTGCTCCCTCCAAAATACCAACTCGGCGACCATTGAGAGTCGGTAAAACACTTATACCGCTATTATCCCTAACTAAAACACCTTGACCGGTGTAAAGATAACTCGGACTAAAATCAACACCCAAACTCGCATCGCGCACCAGGTTTTGAGTTAGGCCCATTGCTGAGAAATCAACCACACCATTAGCAGTATTCGCGAAACTATCCTTAAACGACTGAACCTCAATTTCAAGCTTAGTACGATCGCCAAATAAAGCCGCAGCAATAGCACGTCCTAAGTCAACATCAAAGCCCACATATTCGCCATTCGCTTGCTTCACGGCAAAGCCGGGGTTGTTACCGGGAAGTCCTAGCTTCAGGGTGCCGCGCTGCACTACTTCTGCCAGCAGGTTGCGATCGTCGTTATCAATTAAAGTCGCATCAACCTTAGTACCAGAGAAAGGCGGAGAATACAACAAACCTCCCTCATTCCAGAGGAGATTGCGATCGCGCTCTACCCCAGGGAAGTGCCGATCGTATATTTCTGCGTAGTTGCCAACTTGCTTGATAACGTTTACTGCGAAGTCCTTGGGAAGCCCCAGAGAACCTCCTAAATCGCCTTCTAAGCCCAGGAAACGACGAATCGCAGGACTGGAGTCATTATTCGGATTCTTATCAGTATTAGCGGCAATAATTTCGTCAATGTTTTCAGAGCTAATCCCAAATTCTTCCGCTTGAATCGGGACGTAATTAACCCAGCGCACTACATCTGCCCATTGCGAGTCATTTTGGGGTAAGGCCAGGGCAATAGGTTCTTTGGAGAATTCTACGTCTAACAGACGGTGATTTTCTGGGTCAGCGAGGCGCTCCAGAATCAGGGCGCGGTCAGTGGCGTAGGCATCAATTTCACCTCGATCGTAGGCGGCGACAACTTCTTCAAGGGTGTCAAACAATTTGGGTGTAAACTTAACTCCTTCAGGGCTTAAGTGATTTTGTAAATCGTCTAATGAGTTACTGCCTTCAATGCCAATGGTACGGTCCTGGAGGTCTAAAGCATTCTCAATGCCGCTATCTTTGCGAACGACGACCGCTTGGTAATCGTAGAAGTAAATTGGACTGAAATCGATGTTATCCTCTGCATCCGGTCCTAGGTAGTGGGTAGAGCGTTGAGCAGCGATGTCTACATTACCATCCGCTACCTGTTCAAAGGCTTCTGCAAACGTGGTTGTTACCCGTTCTACTTTGGTAGCATCCCCAAATAACGCTGCCGCCAAAGTACGGACAAATTCAAAGTCAAATTCTGACCCAGAAGAAGAGGTGCCGAGTTTAATCTGACCCCGCTTGATAATGTCATCAAGAATCGTCTTTTCTGGATTTTTTACTAAATCGGGATTGACCACACTGGGGGTGGTTTGAGTGGGGACTTCAGCCGCAGCTGCAGCCTCGGCAGGCTGTCCTGTAGGCGCGTCTACAATTTCAAGGATTTCACCTAAGTTGGGAAAGTTATTGTAGGTTTGCCCGTTGTTTTGAATCAGCGCGATTTCTTGTCCTTTGAATTCCAGAGTCCCAGCTAGGACGCTAAAGTCGGCCAGGGATTTAGTATTAAACCCAGTGGCGGAGATTTGAATTTTATCTCCTTGGATGGGGTCAAAGTCGAGGATTAAGTCGCCGCCGTCGGAGGGTGCGTTGAAGTAGAAGACATCGGCACTGTCTCCGCCATTGAGTAAGTCCACACCCGCACCGCCGGTGAGGATGTCTTGTCCCGCGTCACCCACTAACCAATCGTTTTCTTCGTTGCCCTCGAGGGTATCGTTGCCGAGACCGCCTTCTAGTAAGTCGTTTCCGGTGTTTCCTTTCAGTTGGTCATGTCCGGCATTTCCTTGCAGTTGGTCGTTTCCTTCATTTCCTTCCAGGGTGTCATTTTCTGCACCGCCTGCCATCACATCATCTCCGGCGTTGCCTTGGAGGATGTCTGCACTGAAGTTTCCTTCTAATTTATCGTTGCCTTCTCCACCTAGCACGGTATCGCTGCCAGCACCGCCAGTCAGTTGGTCGTTACCTGCCAGTCCTTGCAGGACATCGTTACCCTCCTTGCCAGAGAGATTGTCGTCGCCTTCGGCTCCGGTGAGGGTATCGTTGCCGGAGGTTCCGGTTTGGCGCATCCCGTTTTGGCTATTAGCGCTGTTCTGTTGGTCGTTATCGGCAATTTGCTGGACGGCGGTTTGATACACCGGGTCGAGGGCGTAGCCAGTGCCGACATATTTGAGGTTGAGGGTTAAGGCTTCCGGCTTTTCTGGGAGGGTATCGTCTAACACCGAGAGGTCGATAACAGCTTCAGTTTCTCCGGGTGCGATGTTAATTTCCCCAAATTGACCGCCATTGCTGCTGTAATCTTGTCCCAGAGTGGCAGTACCGGAGAGGGTGTAGAGGATTTTCAGCCCTTGAGCGGGGGCAGCTTCACCCAGCGCGATCGTAAATTGTCCTTGGCTATTGCTATCGCCTTCGGTGATGGTTGGGCTGGCGGTTACTTTCACAGTACGCTTTTCGTTCAGTGCGTACTGCACTAAGAAGGTGTCTGCCTTCAGTAATTCCTGGAGTTTAGTTTGGGATTCTTGAGCAGTAATTTTTCCTTCGATTAGCTGTTGAGTGACTTCGGGTAGGGTGCTATAGACCGCTTTTTTGATCGGGCTGATGCTGGGTAGAACGTCTGAAACAGAACGAGTCAGCGCCTTTCCTACTAAGTCGTCAACTAAGTGGTTGCTTTGGGCCACAAATTCGGAGACTGCTTTTACAGCTTCGCTGGCAATAGAGAGATTGTGTTTTTCGGTTAATTGAGTAAAGAGTTTTTGCAGGTCATCGCCCTTGCTTAAGTCAAAGGTGTCAACCTTTTGCAATACTTCACCGAGGGCAACAATCACCTGAATTTCCGCATCTGACTCCTGATATTTTGCCGCTTTGAGGAATGCTGTGCCATTGAGCAACAAGTTCATTACTTTGATGTGACCAGAAGCGATGTTAATGCCGGTGGTGTCATCTTTTCCAATGGCGGCGTAGGGGTCAAAGTTGTCTAAGGGTTGAGAGAGGGAAGCTAAGGAAAGTCCTGAGATTTTTTCGAGCAAAGTTTCCACTTGTTCCGCCGCAATTCCTTGGCTTGAAAGAACTGCTTGGAGGGTGGTTAAGGGTGTCGTGGTTGTCGCTTCTGTGGCCGAACCGACTTGAGAAATTAGGGGTAATGTTGCAGGCAGGCCGGTGGTTGTGTCTATGCCACCAATCCCTACTATTTGTCCTTCTTTGGAGTCAACTTCTCCGTCTCCGTTGACATCTAATGCAGCAATTTTCGACTCGTCAAAGTTGTATTCTCCGTTATTGTCGGTGGTAGTTTGGAGTTCGCCTTCGTCCGGTTGGAAGTTGCCGTTGGTATCTATGAAGACTGTGGCATCTGCTAAGGGACCGTTGAAGATACGTGAAAACACATTCTTCGCGCTTTTCAAAACATTTGAAGCGGCGCCAACAACTATGGTGTTTACTTTGCTGACTCCAGATAAACCTTCGTTCAAAAGGTTTTTTGCATAGTTAGCAGCGTCGCCTAAACCCCCCAAAACAATGTTGCCAAGTTGAGTCGTTAAACTACCCAGACTATTAAATTCATTAACAAACGGGTCTACCCCTAAATTAACGAGATTGTACCGTTTGTTCAAGAAATCTACATCCATACGAATGCGATTTTCTTTTCCTAAAGTGAACCCAACATCAATACCAAAATTATAGCCTTTTACACTAACCCCTAGCTTACCCGATATAGAAAGATTGCCGTTGTTGAGAGAGAATTTTGCACTGGCTATATCCATGCCAAACAGCTTAATTCCACCGGATGCTGACCCGCTCAGCTTTGAGGTATTCAAGGTAAAGTCATTTAGCTGAATTGCTAGAACGTTTGACCAACCCAACTGAAAGTTTTTGAGTTTGATTTCGTCTTTACTAAGGCTCAGATCGAAGTTGGCTACTTTTTTGCCAAAAATTTCTAAACCGGCATCGGCTTTTAATGATTGCTCTTTCGAGTTTAACTTCAGGTCTACATCTAATGTAGAATCGTTGCCCCCAGTGAGTTTCAAGATTCCTAAGTCAATTTCAGGAATCTTCAAACTTCCGCTTAAACTTGGAGCGCTAGAGAAGGGATTTGCGGCGAGATTTAGAGTAGCTTCTTTTCCCCAAGCATTTACTTTGCCATTGACTGCAATTCCTTGCGTTATAGTAGTGTTCGCAAACGTGGTTTCCACCGGCGCAAACTTGATGAGAGGATCGAGCTCGGTACCTGCATCTGGGCCATCGATAGATACAATAGTAACATCTAAGACATCTTTCAAAAAGTTCTTGGTTTTTCCGACAAAACCTGAGTTATCAACTCCTGCAACACTAAGCGGCACTGACCAAATGTCCACTAAGCCAATTGGTTGATAGACGGTTAATTCCATCCCAAATTTATCAGGTGCTTTGGGAGCTATGAATAAAGCAGAGTTGACATCCAAACCGCCCACTTTTAAATCTGCCTTGAGTCCAATATTATCAATGTAGGGGGCTACATAAGTGCCGCCAAGCTGAAACGATAAATTTCGGAGTTCTGAGTTACGCAAACCAAAGGGGTCTTTCCAAGGCGTATTTGAACCTAGTTGAAAGCTTGCTGTGAGTGACGTTGGATCTAAATTAAGTCCGCCAACAAGCGTTAAAGGGGGTTCATTTTTTTGGAAAGGATCGTAGTTTTTGAGGAGGATATTTCCCTCAATACCAAAACTGGGTTTCGCCTTTTTATCAACCGCTAATCCCAATGCGGCTCCGGTGAGGGTGGCACTGAAGTCTGTCTGCGAGTTTTTATCTCCAAAAAGCGAAATATCTGTTTCAAACTTTCCTTTGAGGCTGGCTCCGTTTGAATCTACCTTTGTGGTTAGGTTTAATTGTTGAATTCCCAGTTTCTTGTTAATAAATTCTGCGAGACCGTTATTGCCATTGTTAAAGTTGGCAATTCCAGAGATTTCATAAGTTTTATTGGGGGTATCAAGTTTCCCTATTCCGAAGCTGGGATTGGTTATGGGTACGGATAACTTTGCCGCAATTGTTTCTACATCAGGAACTCCTTTGAAGATATCAACTAGCGATGTCTCTCCCTCATAGGTGATTTTAATTTGTTCTTTGGAAAAGTCCAAGACAATCGGTTTTTGACTGATGTTTCCCGTGAGTTTATAGCTGGTATTGGTGCTGCTGAAATTGCTAATTGTTAAACTGGCACCGGATATAGATTGGTTTAAAATAGCAATTTTGCTATCGACGCTAATTCCCACTTTTTTCAACAGGTCAGCTAGAGACACGTCCCCGGTATAGGCGACTTTTAACTCTTGACCCTTTTGATACTCGAACGTTACGTCTTGTCCGCTGATTTTTCCAGAGAACTTATAAGCGGAAGGGGACTTGCTGCTGTCGACTGTCAAGCTAGGAGCGGTTATAGAGCCGGTTAATAGCGCGCTTCCTTGGGTGTCGGTCACACCAACAGTTTTCAATAGGTCAGCTAGAGAAATATCTCCGGTATAGCCAACTTTTAAAGCTTGACCTTTTTGATACTCGAACGTTACGTCTTGTCCGCTGATTTTTCCAGAGAACTTATAAGCGGAAGGGGACTTGCTGCTGTCGACTGTCAAGCTAGGAGC
>NZ_JAUBRO010000042.1:20362-63378 GCF_036701945.1 Microcoleus sp. MON1_C1
GACTTGCTGCTGTCGACTGTCAAGCTAGGAGCGGTTATAGAGCCGGTTAATAGCGCGCTTCCTTGGGTGTCGGTCACGCCAACAGTTTTTAACAGGTCAGCTAAAGAAATATCTCTGGTATAGGCGACTTTTAACTCTTGACCCTTTTGATACTCGAACGTTACGTCTTGTCCGCTGATTGCTCCAGAGAACTTATAAGTGGGGTTGTCGGTGCTTAAAGCGCCTATGGTTAAGCTGGGATTGTTGATTGAGCCGGTTAATATCGGACTTTCTGTAGTGGTAGGAAGTCCCACAGATTTCAATATATCTGCTAGAGAGCCGGCACCGTTATAAGTTGCTGTAATTGAATCGGCTTTAATCTCAAAAGTTAATGGCTTTAAAGTATCGAGGATATCTTGGAGGGCTTTTTTTGCGGTGGCAGATATGCTAGTTTGGGCATCTGCTAAACTTTTTTCTACTTCTGACAAAGAAGAAGAGAGCAATAATACAGAAGCATAATTTGCCATCATTTCTGGAGTAAACGCAGAGGCAAAATTGCCTTCTCCTAGAGCGACTTCTAACTCCCAGTCACCGCCCAATGCAGCATTCCCAGTTAAGTTAGCTGAGGCGGCAATATTTGCGCCACTCAAAGTCCGTAATTTGGCGAGAAATTCTGTACCTGCATCTCCTGCAGCGACTTGACAACCATAAAGAAACAAGCTCGGTGATACACTTTCACGGGCTACAAACCACTGTTGTAGTTGTTCGTCATACTTGCTCAGAGTATCTAGGCTGAGTTGGGCATTTCCCAAATACACGCAACCGGGCGCACCGTGGGAAACAATATGCACTCCCGTAATATCGCGACGATTAGCAAGTTCTTCAGTAATTTGGCTAATGCCATCTTCTGTAGCGTCAAGAATGATTACTTCTGTTCCTGCTTCTACTCCTGCTGCCAATGTTTGATAATCGGCAATTTTAGCATCGATGAAAAGAATCGCCTTTTGGATGTTGGAATTAATCATGTTAGTCAGGGGCCCGTGTTTTTTGGGGTGATTTGTAAATTGAGAAAAATCAAACTTGCACTCGGTTGTGATTTTTTTTTATTAGAAATAATTAAGTGGTTCCGTCACAACTAACCTGAACCGTTCCAACAACTTCTGCCCCAGATCTCCTAACTGCTGGGTCTACGGCTCGATTTTCTGCATCGCCCGCGAGGAAGGCGTGGCCAGTCGGTTCTCCCAATGGTTCAGGTTAGAGAACACCACACCGAGACGTGCGGGAAATTGCTCTTGAGTCAGTCCCGTTTGTTGTCTCACGTCGCACCTAAAATATGCCGATAGAAAGTTGCTTTTTTAGGAGGAATCGTCTATAAGCGACACAAACTCTACTCTTTCATTGTGAAGACCGTAGTGCGGTGATCGTAATCACTCTGATCTGTGATAGTGATCGCTTGCGTCCTTGTCCTGCGCCCGATCGCTCCTGCCCCGGAATTGCCTTTAATCAGTTAAAGTAAGAAAAATAAGCGCAAGTACCGTCACTTTTGAGCGACAATGGCATCCTCTTCCTCTGTAGCAGTTCGCGAACTCCCCTTATTTCCGTTGCCGGAAGTGGTTCTATTTCCAGGTAGACCACTCCCGTTGCAAATCTTCGAGTTTCGCTATCGAATCATGATGAATACGATTCTGGAGGGCGATCGGCGTTTCGGTGTACTCATGTGGGACCCCAACCAAAACAAAGTCTCTGCCGTTGGCTGTTGCGCCGAAGTGATTCACTGCCAACGCCTGCCCGACGATCGCATGAAAATTATGACTCTCGGACAGCAGCGGTTCCGAGTTCTCGACGCCGTTCGGGAAAAACCCTATTTAGTCGGTCTAGTAGAATGGATTGAAGACGAACCGCCGCAAAAAGACCTCAGACCTTTGGGAAAAGATGTCGAACAACTGCTGAGAGATGTAGTTCGCCTCTCCAGTAAATTGATGGATCAGCCGATCGACCTGCCCGAAGACATTCCCAGTTTGCCTACAGAATTGTCCTACTGGGTAGCCAGCTACCTTTACGGGGCAGCGACAGAACAGCAAACTCTTTTAGAATTGCAAGATACTGCTGCGAGATTGGAACGCGAAACCGAAATTTTGACTTCTACTCGCAATCACTTGGCAGCGAGGACTGTACTTAAAGATACCCTCAAGTAGCCAATTTGCCTAGGAAAAAGCACGATCGGTTTGACCTGCATTGAAGAAATAATTACACACAAATCATACCATTTTCGATTGGCGATTTTCGATTGGGAATGAGTTATGAACTAAGAGTTCGGAGATTGGCTACAGTTCCATTCTTTTTGGGAACTGGTATCTGTTTAATTCTTAACTTCAAACAGGTTCGGATAGGTTCCTTATAGCAGTAACTTGTGTTAGACAATCACGACCAACCGAAACCATACGATGCAGTTAGAGGCGGTCAACTGCCACCTCCTGTGGGCGGTGTAGTGCTCGGCGGACTAGCAGGAGTTAAACATCGGCTGTCTAGTTCTGTCAGCGAACATCGAATCGCCGCCCTGAGAGAGACATTGAATTACGGCGATGCCGGCTTAAAAATAGTCATCAACATTTGTCAAAGCGAAACAGGGCCAGTGCAGCGGGCGGCCTGTGATTTGCTTCGACAAAGGCTGAATTCGATCGCCCGCGAAAAATTACAGGCCTTTGTAGCTTCAAGTTCAGATTCCGAAGCTAAGGTACATAGCAGTGAAAAAATATTAAAGCACTCATCCGGTGCAGTCTCAGAAAAAAATTACGATCGGCAAATGTCCGAAGCACAGTTAATATTTGAGACAGTTACGCAGCAGATGCAACCAAATTTGTTGCTCTTAGAAGCACTGGTAGCCTCTGTAGAACGCGAAGAATTTACCAGCGAACTGATGAATCTTTGGGAACTATTAATCTTAGAAATTCAGGAACCTCTCAAAGAACTGCGTCAGGCTGTTGGCACTGCGATTTCCGCCCAACTGCGGATTCAGTGGCTGTACAATCAAGCTGAATCTCAAGCCAACCAGTGGCAGCAACGAGCTTTGCTAGCTCTTCAGACACAGGATGAAAATTCAGTCCGCCTCGCCCTGGTTCGCAAGCAGGTTCAATTGGATCAGGCGGCAGAACTAAAAATTGACTTAGACTACCAAACTGTGCGAGTAGAAAATCTCAACCGCAACTTGCTGGCTTTGGAAAGTAAGATTGCTCAAGCTAATTCCAAGAAAGAGATCCTCAAGATGCAGCTTCATTTTGCTAAGGTACAGCAGCAAATAGACTTCACTTTCAGCCAAGTCAATAATATATTTTTTAGTCCTTAGTTGTCGGATTCTCTGCTGATATATTGCCTAATCTCAGACTTGTCTGATGCAAAACTGTATTGTGCCACTGAAAATTGTTGCCTCATCTCGCTTAGCTCCTTCCCAATTAGCACCGCACAAAAATGCCCCGCTCAAATTAGCACCCCTCAAGTCCGCTCCTCTCAAGTCTGCGCCCTCAAGGTTAGTTTCACACAAAAAAGCGTTTCTCAAGTTGGCTCTTCTGAGACTCGCTCCCCGCAGTTTAGCCTCGCTTAGATTGGCTTTTTCGAGGTTTGTATTGTCCAAGCAAGCATCTATGAGGTTGGCTTCCATCAGGTTTGCCGCGCACAAGCAGGCTCCGCTCAAATTAACACCTATCATTTTGGTGTCGCTCAAGTTGGCGTTTTCCAAGTTTGCTTCAATCAGGTCAGCTCCTGTTAATCTTGCGAAAGTTAGATCTGCTCGGCTCAGGTTAGCTCCATTTAGGTTGGTCATCACCAGACAGGCATTCTTGAGCTTGCCAGCTATTAAGTTGGCCCCCCTTAAGTTTGCTAGGGAAAAATTGATTTCTTTGAGCTCGGAGCAGGCGAGATTAATATCAATTAGGAAAGCTTCTCGCAAAAAAGCCTCTTTCAAGTTGGTTTCATGAAAATTTCTTTCTCCGGCTGCGTATCGCTTGAGAAGTTCATCAGCATTCATCCCACCAGCCTCCTAAGTTTTACTTAATAAAAAATTATACTACAGACAGTACATTGTAGCAACCAAAGATTTTTAAAGTTTCGGTGTGATTTTTTAATTCTTCCAGTGCCGATCGAACAAATGCTTGGCAGGCGTTAGCCTCAACGTCCATAAAGAAAATATATTCTCCCAGCGATCTTTTAGTCGGTCTGGATTCAATCCGACTTAAATTAATACCGCGACTGGCAAATACTTGCAAAGGTTTTACCAATGCTCCCGGCATATTGGCAGGTACGCTAAAAGCTAGTGAGGTATGGGTGCAATTAGACGCTGAAGCATCGAGGATCAACTTAGAAGCAGATTCTGTAATGGATTTAATGGATGAGCGCTCCCCTGGTTCTACGTTGGCGATTTCTCCAAAACTCCTGCTGAGTACCCAAAATCGAGTGTAATTATCGGGATAATCATTAATGGGTTGAGCTAACACTGGCAAATGGTAAAGTTCAGCAGCTCTTGGCGAAGATATCGCTGCTACATTTCTATCTTCCAGATATTGCAATGCTTCCGTGGTAGAATTGGCCGGAATTAATTGAGCTGAGGGAATAAACTGCCCCAACCATACCTGACACTGAGCTAGCGCTTGCGGGTGAGAGTAAACTTTTTGAATCTCGTTAAAATTTTTAGCATTAGACACCAGAGCGTGGGAAATTGGCAAAACTAAGGCGTGTTGAATGCGGAGTTGATCGAGTCGCCACAGTGTATCTAAGGTGACAGTCACACTGCCTTCGATCGAATTTTCAACGGGCACAACTGAATAGTCAACCTGCCCTACGGCCGATGCCTCTAGCGCTTGGGAAATGGTGGAATAAGGACACAGGCTGCATTCCAAGTTAGTTTTCAGGCTCAACCAATTGACATAAGCTAGAGCCGCTGTTTCTGCATTTGTACCAACAGGGCCGAGATGTGCGATCGAAATTTTCATTTAGAGGCAATTTTAGGTTACAAATGTTTGCTTTACTCTCATCAGCTAGGAAGTATGATGAAAAATTAGCGATGTCCCGAAAGCTTTTATCGGTGATTTCTCGGATGACATTGCTGGGGGCGCGACGTATGTCACCTGACTTAGGGCGCGACTTATGTCACCTTAAAAAAGGTGATAGTTTATTAAGATATGCTTAGGAATCCTATATTTTGATATTTTCTCATGTATACCCGCTTTAATTCTTCCCAATCCGTTGAGATCGCCGTACCAGAGGAACGGGTTCCCATTCAACATTATCTGCGCCAGCCGAGGCGACTGGTGAACGCCCTTGTCGATCAAAGTCGCACAGAACAGCTAAGCGATGACTGTTTCCGCCTAAAAATGCGACCGTTACAATTTATGATGCTGAGCCTTCAACCCACAGTAGACATGAGGGTGTGGGCGCAGTCGGACGGCACAATCAATTTGGAGTCCGTCGCCTGCGAAATTCGCGGCGTGGGTTATATCAACGATCGCTTTGCTCTCAATCTCAAAGGACAGCTTTGTGTACACCAAAGCAGCGGCGTAGCATACTTGAGGGGAAAAGCGGATTTGGAAGTGCAAGTAGAGTTACCGCCGCCGTTTTGGCTGACGCCCAAACCCATTTTAGAAGCAACGGGGAATGCTTTGCTCAAGAGCGTACTGCTGAGCGTCAAACAGCGGTTGATGCACCAGTTGCTCTCGGATTACCGCCGGTGGGCAAGCAGTGAAACTGAGGTAACATCGATCGAGATCCCCCCAATCCTATCTTTAGAAGGGTGAAATCCTACTAGAGAACCTGTTAATTAATGTATAGGGATATTTAGGCACAAATCAGGCCACTTACCACAATATTAGTTAGACGCTCGAATTTGGCCTCTGAGCTTTGTTTGAACTAGCCTGCAATAGATAGCTGCCGATCAGTCCAGATCGATTTGAGTGAGCCCTCCATGTTCATCGTCTTCGATTATTCCCACGACCCCAGGCCAAGCAGTTGACCTGTTTTTTGAAACTTCCTCCTTTTGACGGAGGTCCTGCTGCGGTGGCTTGATTATTTTGCCCGGTTGATTCGTGGCGGCCACCCCAATCCTGATTTTTGGCCCGGAGTTGCCCAAGCGAATTGTCATCCCGTCCACAACTGACACCTGAGCGATCGGTCTATCATCTACATAAGTGCCGTTAGCACCAAAATTAATAATTTCCCAGCCATTGGCGTGATTCCACAGCTCTACATGGTGGCGGGAAACTACAGCGCTGTAAATAATTACATCATTGTCGTTTGAGCGACCGATCCGAACCACCGGTTCAGCTTCAAAACACCAACTTTGAACCGCGACAGACTGGATAGGATGTAAAAGAGTTAAGGTAATCACTGATGTTTTGACACTCCACCGCCAGACAGAAACGGGGATACTTCCAGAGAGATTTTTTGGGAGAAAACTGCAAAAAATTTGATTTTTAAAGGCGTCGTCAGTGCGCCATGATTCCCTCGCTCTGCCGTAAAATTTGAACTTTTGGCTGCTTGAGGCATTTGAACCAACTTTTGATGGTTAGCTTTTGGCGCAGACGCAAATTTTTGCTGTCCTCGGTAACAACCAAACACGATGTTATTAATCGGGTGAACGTCCCAGTGATTGACAGCGGTCTTAACCGCTTGATTAATGTGGTCTGGGAGGGAACGATTGTTCGCATGGGTGAGCCGCTCAATTCGAGCGGCCAAATCACCCTTTTCCCGCTGACGAACCAGAGAATTTAACTCAGACCCGCGCTGGTTGCCGCGCTGATTCGATTTCTCGATCGGGCGACAGTCAACGATTGAGGAATCGGTGTTTGTAAAGAAAGAAGTTAACCAATTATTAATGCTGGGGGCTCTAGATAAAATACTTGTTGGTTGTATCAAACAGCATAGGTCTTTTTGAGTTGCTAACATTTTCCTTATTGATGCGATACCTTTAAAATACAATGCTTTGAGCAGCACTGGAATTTTGAGGGACAACACATCAATCTCTCATAGCGAAAATACCGCTCGACCTTCCTCGCGCGCGTCGGCCCAAAATGCGATGGGCAATTAGTCGCAGGGCGAGCGGGAAGGCCAAACTTCAGCTCAAATCTGACTCGGGCGGCTCCGGGTTCGGCTCTGGCGGGACAGATTCTTGTCTTTGCCGCTTCAACTGTGCAACTTTTTCTTGAGCTACATCCCTGACTTCTAGAGCTTTATCTTGGAATTTTTCCGCGAGACTTTGAGCGCCCCGCTTCACACCTGCCACATTTTTGAGAGTTCTGTCGAAATCTTCATGTAAAAACTCTGCTACCAGACCGACTTTTTTGTGCAGTCCCTCCGCGTACTGCACTGGCTCCGATACAGCAGCTTCAGAGACGATCGCCCGCTTGCTGCCGATGGTCGAAATAGCTGCCACAGGTAACAAGTAAATGTCGTCTAAAACACCGCGCCAGCCGCTCGATTTAAATAGGTAGTGGGTGACTGAACCCGTGCGGACATCGAATAGGTAGTCAACCACTGCACCTGCCTGATTCCCAGCGTCCGTGAGCACCTCAAGCCCGATCGGACAAACAGCTTGTTCCGGCTGATGCAATTCCGGCAGTTCTGGGTTAATGGTGACAAAAACATTTTCCCCCACCGTATCAACTTGCGCCCAAGCGAACCAAGTTTTTTTGCTGCCCAAAAGTCCCGACTTGCAAGTAAAGCCGATCGCCCGCTGGGAGTGAGCATCGAGCCAAACCCGATCTACCCTGCCGACCTCTTCCGCCGTTCTGCGGTCGATCGTGCGGCGGTTGAGCAGTTCGCTGCGCCTAACAATCTGTGGTGATGTACTCATAAATAAACTCCTGAGTGCCGCCTTTGAAAAATGTCGATCGTCCAAAGAAGCCGGTTTAATATTCTTCTTCCGAATAATGGCGAGTATGATCTGCCTCCGTTAACTCCTCCTCTTCCCTGGAAGTGCCAACTTCTTTTTGGTCGGGAACAGGAATCGTGCTAATTTGCACGGCGCCCGAGGGAGCGTGAATTTCCTTAGCCTCCCTTGGCTTGACGCTAATTTGTCCTAACTGGACTGAGGACTGATTCGGGCCTACGTTGATTTGAATTTTCGGACCTGAGCGAGCCAAGTGAACGATCAGACCGTCCACAATGGGAACCTTAGCGATCGGCTTACCATCGAGGTAAGTGCCGTTGGTACCTAAATTGATCAGTTCCCAAGTTATGCCGCTGCGCCGCAATTCGATGTGGCGACGAGAAACCACAGCGCTAAAAAGAACGACGTGGTTTTCGGTCGATCGCCCGATCCGGACGACCTGCTCGTCTTCAAAGATCCAACTGCGGACGGGTATAGACTGGAGTGGATGTAGCAAGGTCAGCTTAATCACATTGGCAGCATTGAGTTTTGGTAGAGCGCCTCAAGATGCGATTTTAGATTTTAGACTTTCGATCGCCCAATCCAAACTCGCTCTAAGAGATTTGAAATAAAAAGGTAACCAGGTCTCCTTTGCCCAGAGAGATGCGGTCTCCCGGTCGCAACCGGTGGCGGTTTCCCTTGGGTAGCGGAGTATTGTTGACGTAAGTGCCGTTGGAACTGCCTACATCTTCTAGGTAGCAAGCATCTCCCTCCACCCGGAGATTTGCGTGTACCCGAGAAACTATCTCAGAATTAGCAAATCCCGAAACATCAATATCCGGCGGTACTAAGTCATTTGGCTTGCCTATGTGAACCACAGACAGACTGTGAGGCAATTCCATCGGCGTATTTGTCTGAACGTGTAGCAGGCGGGCCGACTGCTGTTGCAGTTGAGTTTTAGCTACACCTGCTGGCTGTGGGCCCGGAACCGTAGGAGAGATATTTACTGGTGTTGCCACCGATTCAGTTGTAACAGGAACCGAGGGCGATGGCGGGGGATCGGGAATCGTCGGAATGCTGGCGGGAGTTTTTTCCAAGTTGAGCCCCTTATTCAGGGTAACTAGAGGTTCCATTGCCATCAGGGGATCGGGTGGGACTAAATCCGGCGCCGGTGACGATACCACTGTGGGGCCTACAGGCGAGGGGGACGGTACTGTCACCTCAACTTCTGGAACTATGGAACCCGGACGCAAGTTAAAGCCACACTGGCCGCAAAATGCTGCATCTGTCTGAACTGCTGCACCGCAGTTCGAGCAACTTGCGGTAACAGGTAAAGGCGTGTAGCAAGCCTCACACTGGCTGGCCCCGTCGGGGTTCTGGTGATTGCAATTGGGACAGACAATCATCGATTTCTCCTTGCTATCGGCCAGATTTTCAAATCAGCCTCATAAAAATACTCGTGTATATGGTCAAATTTTAACTTTAACCGCCACAATTCTTATATTGCTTCGCTAATACTAGCAACTGAGCTGATGCCGTGACGTTAGCTGTGATGGGCAAGATTGAGTTAGTGATAATGCTGACTGTGTTGGCACGCTTGCGGCTCTGTCGGCTATTTTACTGCTTCGCCAGCCGCCGCATCGAGCAGCCACCAAAGTTCGCCCTCTGGTTGAACGAGTCTGGCTGGATAGGTCATTTCGTCGGCTGCGGGGGCAAAAATTTGAGCTAGGGCGGGTTGTTTGCTGGCTCCTGCGACCATGAACATGACGCACCGGGCCCGGTTGATTAAGGGGACTGTAAAGGTAATGCGGGGTTGACCGTCTTTGTTGCCGACAGTTACTAGGGCATCCCGGACTTCCAAGGCTGCTGTGCCAGGAAATAGAGAGGCTGTGTGGGCGTCGTCTCCTATGCCCAATAAAATGATGTCGAAGGCAGGAAACTCGCCCTCGGATACTTTGAAGAACTGCTGTAATTCGGTTTGGTGCGCCGCAGCGTCGGCTGCGGGGTCGCCGGCGCCTGTGGGCATGGGGTGGATGTTGCTGGCGGGGATATTCACTCGATCGAGCCACGCGAGGCGCGCCATTTTTTGATTGCTGTCTGGGTGTTCTGGGGGAACGTAGCGTTCGTCGCCCCAGAAAACGTGAATTTTGTCCCAGGGCAGGTCTTGGGCTGCGATCGCTCTGTAGAGCGGTTCCGGTGTGCTTCCGCCCGCTGCGGCGATCGTACAAAGTCCGCGTTCTGCTATGGCTTCTGAGATTTTCGACAGCACAATCTCCAGCGATCGATCTATTAGTTGTTCCCGATTTGCTAATACTTCAACTACTTTTTTCATTAATTTCCTCTCAACTTTCCTTGGGTGTTATTCTCAGCAATTGCCAATTTTACCTTGACATTTTGGTTTGACATTTTGGTTTGAGGTCGAGCTGCTGACAGACCCGGCAGACCTGGCACCGCATCGCATAACATTTTATCATCTGATGCCCCTTGATTTGACGAAAGCAAGACATATTTCTACCAGTGCTTTATGGATTTTCACCCGTTGCATTGAGCTTTCGCAACTTTCAATCAAAAGTTTGAGCCTACTCGGAGCATCTCTGCAGAAAGTAAAAAGCGTTTTTTGGGAGTCCGAGCTGTCCCGCACAGCAAAGTCTATAAATATAGCGAGCCGGACGATCGCACACCGACAGTAAAAGCCAAACCGAGAGCCTCCCGATCGCACTTACCCCGGCATAGCAAAAATAATCAAGATTGATGTGGTAGACTAGGAAAAATAGTTTTAAATCCGCACGCTCGGATGGAAGCAAAACTATGTCAATTATTAAGCGATTTCCTACATCTGCCCGCTATCTAATAGCGCGGTTGCGCCACTGGATCCAACCGGCGGTTTGGGCTCCCCTAGCCGTCCTCTGTGCAGGGGGGTTATTTATCTGGGAGGTATCTGTAAATCCCGAAAGGTTGAGCATAGATGGCGAAGAAGTACCAGCCTCAAACTCTCCAGCTTCGCTATCGGGGCTATCTGCTGAAGATACCGCCATTGCGGCTGAAATCGACAGCTTACCAGTGCTAGTCAATCAGTTTAATGGCTCTACTGCTTCTGAAGTGAACTTGTTAAATTCATCAGTAGTAAAAAGCAAAGGTTTATTCGAGGAACTTCGATCTCGGGGCTTAGAAACTCCTCAGCCATCTTCAGCCCCCAAGCGGGTAGGAAGCAGCGGATTTTTGCCTGTGCCAAATTTAGCAAATCCTGCTGTCGATGATGCCGGAAAAAATAACCCTCAAAATTCCAGCTTGCCAAGTTCAAACGCAACATCAGCATTGAGTTTATCTGGCAGTGGGAGAGTGACTTCCGGGATAAAAACGATCGAGCCTGAGTCTGGGGGTACAGCGACAGCAACTTTATCGCAGGGGTCGAGTGATGCTAATTCAGATAAAAAAAACGACAATTCTCTGCCTTTGAGTCCGCTGCAAGCAGCTATGAAAAAATACGTCGTTGCTAACACTTCGGCAACGGTGGCGGAGGCTGAGAAAACTGGAAACTTGCCTAAATTGCTCGATCGACCGGCTTCCGATCCGGCAGCAGTAAATGCGACAAATTTGCTCCCAACGACCGCTAAAGCTCAAGCTGGAGCAAATCCTGTGAGTGTTCCCACAGCACTTCCCCCACCTGTGGCTCCAACAACTACTGTGAGCAAGGAATCTCAAGAATTCTTAAACCCCACAGCTACAGTCCCTGAACCCTTGGCTGGGTTAAATTCCCGAGTACCGAGCCTCCCCGAAATTAATGCAGCGGCTCCAACGGTGGCTTTGCCGAAAAATCCCTACCAAACTAATTTATCTGGCTCAGGCTTCGCACCTGAAGTTCAACCTGTGGCTCTTCCAGTAGCCACACCTTCACCAACACCTCTACTTCCCAATGTCGGTCCATCTCCTTTTCCAAGTGGGATTGGGGCAAGCAAGATAATTAGCCCTCAATTCTCTCCCAATGCAGCGAATTCTCAATTTCAAACAGCTCCACCGAGTCAGCTTAATTTGCCGGAGCCGCCTAACTTTGGAGTGGTTCCCCAAAATACAAATCAGGGCGTGCAGCCCATTCAACCTCAACCTTTTTCTACACCCCGCTCCCTGCGTCCGGGACGCTATATTGGCGGTGGCGAAATCAATACTTTTTCTAATCCTTAAATGAAGGAAGTTCGGCCACGAAAACGATATTATCAATTCCCAATACTTAGGCTACGCGGTTCCTGCCCTTGGACTTAGGTTCTCCTCAGCGTAGTCGAAGGGTTCGCGTAGCCGAAGGCAGTGAAAGGGCAGTACAAGTTCCCAATTACCCATTCCCAATGTTATTGGTAAAACTTACCTAGCCGCGGCCCGCACCAACAACAATCCCCCGATTCCCAAGCCAAACACGATCGGCAGCCAAGCCGACAGAATCGGAGTCAAAACAGCTTTCACGCCCATAGAACTGGTCATGAAAGAAAATACATAGTAAGTGAAAATCACAACCACGCTAATACCAAAACTCGTACCCTTGCCGGAGCGGCGTGGTTGAGTTCCCAAAGCGGCTCCCACTACACCAAATACCATGCACACGAAAGGAAAAGCATATTTTTCTTGAATTCGCACCTTTAATTTGCGAATTTGCGGTTCGTCGCCGCTGTTTTTAAGGATATCCAAACGCTCTAAAGCTTGGGCAATGTTCATTTCCTTGAAATCCCGCGCTCTAGCAGCTAAATCTAAGGGCGTGCGGGGGAGTTGCAACTGCTGGTGTTGAAACCTAACTATATTGCGGTAAGAGCCGTCAGGAGCAACTATATAAGCGGTTCCGTTGAAAAAATCCCAGGTATTTTCTGAGGGATTCCAAGTAGCTGATTCTGAAGAAACGATTTGATTGAGGCCTGGGGTGGAGCGATCGATAATTGTTAAACCTTTCATTCGCTGGCCGTCAAACTGTTCTGCATAAAAAAAGCGGGCCAGGGTTTCGTCGCCGCCTTTTTCTGGTTTGCGAAATTCTGTGTAGATAATATTTCTATCTTGAAAAATCGGTTTTTCTCGCTTCAGGGCTCTGTCTAAAGTCAGAGTAGCTCTGTAGCTGGCGGCGGGTACAACTAACTCTTGCAAAGCAAAGGTGAAGCCTGCAACAATTAAACTCATTATCACAGCAGGCAGTATCAATCGGTAAACGCTAACTCCGCAACTGCGGAGGGCGATGAGTTCGCTGTCGCTGGACATTCGGCTGTAGGCCATTAAGGTTGCTAGCAGCATTGACATGGGGAAAGCCAATACTACGAAATAGGGAATTTGCAGGAGAAAAATTTCTATGGCGGCGGTGTAGGGGAGGCCGGATTCTGTTACTCTGCGGACTAATTCAAATAAGGCTCCAACTGTGACGGCTACGGATGTAAAGAGTCCGACGCCAAAGAGAAATGGCCCGATTAGTTCTTTGGTAATGTACCAGTCCATTACTGAAATTCTCGGCAGCCAGTTGATGGGATTCAAAGAATTGGATATTGCTATTTTCATAGTGGCGCGTTGTCGCAGATTGTTCCTCAATCTAAAATCTAAAATCTCAAATTCGACGGTTTGCCGAAGGCATTCAAAAGACTATCGCACGAAGCTGTCGCCCAAGTAATACTGACGCACTAAAGGATTGCTGTAGAGTTCTTCTTCAGCCCCGGAGGCTAAAATTTGGCCGTCTCGCATGATGTAGGCTCGATCGGTAATTTCGAGGGTTTCTCGGACGTTGTGATCTGTGATGAGGATGCCGATTTTACGATCGCGCAGTTTAGCAATAATGGTTTGAATTTCGTCTACGGCGATCGGATCGACGCCTGCAAACGGTTCGTCTAAAAATAGGAACATCGGCCCGTCTCGTCCCGCGGCTAATGCTCTGGCCAGTTCAGTCCGCCGCCTTTCTCCCCCAGATATTTGAATTCCCAAACTCGATGCTATTTTTTCTAAGCGAAATTCTTGCAATAGGAAATCGACTCGATCGCGCCATTCCCACCGCGGCACTTGAGTTTGTTCTAGGACTAACAAAATGTTGTCGCGCACGCTCATGTTCCGGAAAATGCTTGCTTCTTGAGCGAGATAGCCAATTCCCAAATGCGCTCGCTGGTGCATCGCCAATTTAGTGATGTCTAAATCGTTTAGCCAAACGGTGCCTTGATTTGGTTTTTCTAATCCGGTTGCTATGTAAAATGTGGTGGTTTTGCCGGCACCGTTGGGGCCTAGCAGTCCTACGATTTCTCCTTGGGCTACCGAAAGGTTGACGCGACTCACTACATTGCGTTTTCCGTAGGATTTGTGAATATTTTCGAGTACAATTTTCATGTTCGCTCCCGGCAACCTCTACAAGCTAAATTTCAGACTGCGGCTTTGTGCGATCGAGTCTCTAATTTAAATTTTACCTTTTCAAGTTTGTTAGTTTTCTAAAGACGAAATTTCGCATCTATCCCAAGTAGTATGTTTTGGCTGAGGCGAAATTTCGCTGCTGCGAGCCGCTTTTACCGGGGGGCTGTAGTTGGACGTGGGGAGCCAACTGCTTTTTGGGCTGCTGCATCTTGTTCCGGGGCAACCAGATAGACAGATTCTACCTGTCCTGGGTTGTTTGGCAGGGCAATAAACCGCCCTTCGTCAATGAGGTATGTTATGGTTTCGCCGCGCAGGCTGTTGCCCTGCTGCAATACGTAAACATCTCCGCTGAGAATGATCCGGCGCTCGCGGCTGAAGTATTGTGCTTGAGCTGCGGTTGCTTGTATTTGGCGGGCTGGATAGTTGATTTGGACGTTGCCGCGGGCTGTCACGATGCCGGTTTTGGAGTCGGCTTCTTGAATGTCCGATCGCACGCTGAGAGTGCGGGGCGGCCCGGCTTGCGGGTAAGTGGGAGAGGCAATCGCGCCTGCCAGAGTGAGGGGCAACAGCAGCGATAATCCTTTGAATATTCTGGAATTGAGTAGTTTAGCGGAGGGCATCATAAGCTTGGAGCCTCAAAATTTGTGAAATTGCTGAAGGGCATTCTCTCCAGTTAGGTATTTTATCTTAACGGCCAGAAAGATTCCCGTGAGGTCGATCGATTGACCCGAGAGTCTCAACCAATTATCCTAGCAAGACAACAGCGAATTTAATTGATTATTTTGCTGAGTGGCTGCAACTGTCTTAACCGGGAACGGGCAAGAGGCTCGTTCCACAGCAAATTAATATACTTGGGCAGCCGGCAAGAAAGCCAGCCCTCCTCTGTGTAGATGCCAAGTATACTGCACACCCTAATACAAACATTTATTTAACTTTTTGGTAGTTTGATAATTCGCGGCAATTGCAAGCCTGCAACTTCTGTACCTGCGAACAACTGTTGAAATTTAGCTACTTCTTCCGGGCCAGCTTGTTGCAAAGCGCTCAAAAGTTTAGCACTTTGTCCGAGCAAGTCTTCAACGGCAATTCCGGCATAACTCGGCTGATAATAACTGAGCCGATTTATTCCTTCTCCCAGCAAGATTACCGCACCGCGCCAGTTTTTATTTCCTAAGTGATAAAGCGCGACCGAAATTTGCAATATTCCCTGATAAAACCTTTTTTCCGGCTCGCCGGCTTCCATCCACAAAGCCTCTAAAGTATCGTGACAAGCGTAAAATTCTTGGCTGTTAAACTGTTCGATACCTTGCCAAAAGTCGAGCGGGATTTCCTCTATCATTCGATTGGAGATTGGGGATTTTCGATTGCGGATGTGTCTGTGAGTAGGCGGCGATCGATTTTTTTTAAATAGCTAAGTCTTAAAAATAGGAAAAATAACGACCTCTTTTCACAACTACTGCCATTTAACGACCGCCTACTTAACCGATTACATAGTCTCTCTGACAGCTTTAATCTGATCCATTCCTATTTCCTGATTAGTTCCAGCGAAATCGTTATCTGGCGTCAGAAATAACATACAGTGACACTCTTTGCGCTCGCGCATGGGAATGCAGGGACAGTTCCAGTAGGCGGCTTTTACTTCGGCTTCTTTATCTTCGTAATGGCGACAAGGGCATAAGGGAGCGCCTAGTTCATCTTTGTGTTTTGCTAGTCCTTCTATCACGACTGCAGTGACGGAAGGCTCGGAACAAAAGTAAGTTCCCGTGCGCTTGGCATAGGTTTCGGAGAAATTCTTCATCGCCTCCAAAGTTTTTTCGTTGGAGAGTTTAGATTTTTCTGTTGTGTTCATAGTTAAGGATCGGAGTTGAGGATGCTACGAGCTTTTAACAATTGTAGCGCAGAATGTGATTTTAAACACTTGTATATTTCTGTTTACTTACAAGGAGGAAAACCTTGACAAAGATTGAGTTTTAGGTTGTTGGTTTTTTACTGGTTTTTGTCTATCCGGGAGGGCGCGGGAAACTGGTGGCAGACCCGGTTTTTGAAGCAGCCAAAAGATTTGGGCGATCGATCGCCCTCAACAATCATCCCCCAAAGGGGATAAAAATCGGATAATATAGCACAGCGCTGTCCTTGTTAGTGGCATCTGATGGCAACTTCCCCGAACCGCACCCGCACCCGCGATCTAAAATCTCCTCCGTCTGGGCTGATTTGGCCGGCTGACACCGAGTTAGTCGGATTAGTGTTTGAATTGACTCCCGGCGCTGCTAGCTATCTGTACGCGCAGTATGCTATAGGTTTGCACGCTTGGTTTTTAGGTCAAGTACAGCAAACTGATCCGGATTTATCGAAACTTTTGCACGATGAACAGTCAGAAAAAGCCTTTACTATTTCGGGATTGGAAGGTGATTTGCTCCCCGGCGGCAAAGAATTTCAGCTTTTGGGCGATCGAATTTATCGCTGGTACGTAACAGGACTTTCAAAGCCAGTAGTGCAGTGGCTGAGTCAGTGGCTGCAAAATTTGCCCCAAGAGATAGATTTGCGAAATGCTCCGCTGCTAATTCGCTCTTGGGATATTGCTTTTGCTCCCACAACTTACCAGCAATTATTAACAGCAGAACCCCCCTTGTCGCCAACCATCAAACTTAGTTTTGTGACTCCTACAAGCTTTCGTAGCAAAGGCCATCACTTCCCTTTGCCAGTTCCCGAAAATGTTTTTCACAGCTATTTGCGCCGCTGGAATAACTTTTCGGGGGTAAATTTTGACCAAGCAGAATTTTTGAGTTGGATTGATGAAAATGCAATTATTAGCCGCCACAAATTGGAGTCGCAAAAGGTAGCGGCGGGCAAAAAAGGCATGGTAACGGGCTTCACTGGGGCTGTGGAATTTGGGCTAGGGCGATCGGCTCACAATCGCCCTGATTTTGTACAATTATTTTATGCTTTGGGGCGGTTAGCGCCTTACTGCGGCACGGGCCACAAAACTACTTTTGGATTGGGACAAACGCGAGCACAATGGTTGACAGAAGCGCTACCTGAAGTGTCGATACAAAGCGTATTGGCGGCGCGAATAGATGAATTGACAGAGAAGTTTATGGCGCACAGAAAGCGTACAGGCGGAAGTCGCGCTGCTGAGATTGCTGAAACTTGGGCGACGATTTTGGCGCGCCGCGAATTGGGGGAATCTTTGTTTGATATTGCTGCTGATTTGGAAATGCCTTATGAAACTGTGAAAACTTACGTGAAGTTGGCAAGAAGGGCTTTAAAAGTGGAGGATTAGCGCAAATTTGTTGACTGATGACTGATGACTGATGACTGATGACTGTTGACTGATGACTGCTAACTAATGACTCTTAGTAAATAGATATATCTCGTCTCGCTGATATTTGAGTTGAAATTGAGGGGTGTTTTTTAGTTGAGTTACTAGGTTTTTAACAAATTCTAGATCGCTCATCCAGCCAGGATATCTGAGGTTCAACAATACATAATCAAATTCTGCGAGATTTGCAGGCGGCGCGTTAGCCTGAGTTAATCTTACTACAGGGCGGTGCGCTAAATGCGGAGCAATCTGAACATTTGTTAAAACACTGCCTTTGGTTTCAACAAGAGAAATTGCCTCTCTGGTAGCTGGCAAAGTGTCGATCCCATTTAAATAAATAGTCCAAAAATAGCCGTATTTCGCTAAAGCTAAGAAAGCAATCAACGACCAAATTACAATGACTCTAGGCAATGGATAATTAGGAATTGGCAATCTATCAAATATTGTCTTTCCCTTTTGCTGATTGCTAGCTGCTAAACTGGAAATTACGGCAACCAACAAAAACGGCAATATCGGCACAGAATATTGATGAACTAAATCCCGCTGAGCGGGGCGATCGGAAAGAATATTCATTGCCAACATCGGCACAGCACTAATTAAAGATGACAGATGACGCGGGGACAGCCACCAAATTACTGGTAAGAGCAATAAGGCTAAATATTCCAAAGTTTCTAAAGAAAATAAACGCCCTAAAACTAGATTTGGTTTCACTATTAAATTAATAGCAATTTCCAAAACAGAGTTGCCCAAATATTGATATCGCCCAATTGCCGCGTGTTCTCTTCCCTGATTAAAATACGGTATAACTGCCTGAGTAACTACCAGGAACCAACCCGCGCCTAGAAAGAGAGCTATGAGCCCACAATTGCGTTTTTTGTCAAAACACAACAGCCACAAACCCATCGCAGCCACAGTTAAAGATAGGACGGCTTTGCAGCTCAAAACTAATACAATAGCAGCACAAAACCACAAGGTTTTATTCAGCCTCGCGGCTAAGATTGCTGCTAGCAGTGCTGGTAAAGCAATGACTTCTGGGTGGAAGTCGAAGAGATTGACATTAAATACTAATGGATAGAGGAGGTAAATACAGGCGATCGCCCAAGATATGCTATTATTTAATCCGGCTTGACGTGCCAAACTCCAACTCGGCCAAGCGCCTAAAGCTAGGGAAACAGCTTGCACTAAAAAAAGCCAGTGAACATCTGGATATATTTTGTAAAGTAAAGCTAGTGGATAGAAAATAAAAGCGGCGTGATCGCCCCAAATATTTATTGCCATTAAAGAGGAAAATGGCGTTTGGTTTTGGGAGATTAAATAAATTGCTTGGTCAAAAATTGCTAAGTCGAATGCAGTTGACTGAAACAAAGCGTGTCGCGCGCTGCTGGCGGCAAATAAGACTAGCGTTGTCACGACAATCATTAAAAATACTGGATGAGATTTTAGGGATTTTAAAGTTAGCATTTTATTGGTTTAATCAGCCCTTCGTTTAAATAGGACAACTTCGTTTTTTTTATAAGTTAATTTAAAATCGGGAGAGTTTTTAAGTTGATTTGCTAAGGTATTACCAATTTTTTCCGTATCAGGCCAGGGATGCCGCAGGTTTAATAATATGTATTGAAATTCAGCTAAATTTGTTTGGGGCGAAATTTGTGAAAGCAATTTTACTATTGGGCGGTGGGCAAAGTGAGGGGCAAGTCTATTATCTGTTAAAATACTGCTTTGGGGTTGAACTTGTGCGACTGCTTCGCGTGTAGCTTGCCAGGTATCTAGTCTATTTAGGTACAGATAAAAATCTTTATATTCGCCCACACCTAGGAAAATTAGTAATGACCAAATTATCATGATTCTCGGCAATTGAATTCCCTGCCAAAGTTGAGAAATTCGGAAGTTTTTAAATGGTCGCAGATTGACCCATGTTAAAAACTGTTGCTTATTTGCTTTATCCTCTTCCTTGTTGCCTTTTATTTCTTCCGTCTTCCTGGTTTCTTCCTTGGCGATTACTGCTAAAAATAAAAATGGAATTACAGGCACTGAATACTGATAGGCTAAGCTGCGTTGAAATGACAAGTCAGAGAGGATATTGATGAGCAGGGTAGGGATGGCAGGAATTAGCGCTGTTAGATATTGTAGGCGTAGTTTGCCGGAAAAGGGCAATAGCAGCCAAATCACAGGTAAGGTGAGCAGAAATAAATATTTGAATGTATCGAAGGAAAGGATTTTTCCTAATACTAACTGTGGTTTTAATATGAGATTGATGATAATTTCTAGTACGGATTTGCCTAAATAGCTGTAGCGCCCGACTCCAGCGACTTCGCTGCCGCTAAAGAAGGGGATTATTTTCTGGGAAGCTATCAAAAACCAAGCTGCACCGAGCAAAAGTGCGATCGCCCCGCACCGTTGCTTTTTTTCGCAAAAAAACAGCCAGAAACCCATAGCAACAACGGTTAGGGACAAAACCGCTTTGCAACTCAAAATTAACAGAATAGCGGTACAAAACCACACAATTTTATTTAAACGCGCCGCTAAAATTGCTGCCAAAAGTGCGGGTAAAGCGATTACTTCCGGGTGAAAATCAAATAAATTGATGTTAAATACCACCGGATAGAGCAAATAAATCAATGCGATCGCACGGGATTGTTCTTGATTCAAACCTGCCAAACGCGCTAAACTCCAGGTAGGCCAAGCCCCCAGGGATAATGCAACTGCTTGTACCAACAGCAGCCAATGCACATCCGGGGAAATTTTGTACAGCCAAGCTAGCGGATAATAAATTACCGCTGCGTGATCGCCCAAAATATGAATCCCCATTAAAGAGGAAAAAGGCGTTTGGTTTTGGCTGATCAAGTAAATTGCTTGGTCAAAAATTCCCAAATCGAAAGCAGTTGATTGAAATAAAGCGTGCCGTAGACTGCTACACAAAAAGAAAATTGCCGCAGCAGTAGCGATCGCCCCAACCAAACTCGACGGTAGCTGCGATCGACCTTCCTCTGTATTTTCGGCGATCGAGACACTGATGTCCTCACTGGAATCAGCAAAATTTTCCCTATTCTGCATGAAATCTGGCACTAGGTGGTCACTCAAAATATGATTCCATCGAATGTGCTTTCCACGCAATAGTTAACCACTAATTTTTATCCCCGCAATCGTAATATTAGAATAATCCACAAAACATTAAAAAATTGTGAAAGCAATAACTCTTCTCGGCTCCACAGGCTCCATCGGCACTCAGACTCTGGATATTGTAGCTCAATACCCCGATCAATTTCGGATTGTCGGGTTAACCGCCGGACGAAATGTAACGTTGCTGGCCCAGCAAATTCGCCAGTTTCGACCGGAAATTGTCGCGATTTGCGACGAAGATCAATTACAGGAATTGAAGGAGGCGATCGCAGATCTCGACCCTCAACCTATTTTACTTGCTGGCGAGTCAGGCGTTGTCGAAGTTGCCCAATACGGTGACGCTCAAGCCGTCGTCACGGGCATAGTTGGCTGTGCCGGTTTGCTGCCAACAATTGCTGCTATCAAAGCAGGCAAAGATATCGCCTTAGCCAATAAAGAAACATTAATCGCAGGGGGCCCCGTTGTCAACCCCTTAATCGAAAAATACGGCGTTAAAATATTGCCGGCTGACTCGGAACATTCGGCCATTTTTCAGTGCCTCCAAGGTGTTATGGTTGGCGGGTTGCGGCGAATTATTCTCACTGCTTCGGGGGGGTCTTTTCGAGATTTGCCGATCGACAAATTAGCCGCAGTAACAGTAGCCGATGCTTTGAAACATCCGAATTGGTCGATGGGTCAGAAAATCACGATCGATTCTGCTACTTTGATGAATAAAGGATTAGAAGTAATTGAGGCTCATTACTTGTTCGGAATGGATTATGACGACATTGATATTGTCATCCATCCTCAGAGCATAATTCACTCGTTAATTGAACTGCAAGATACCTCGGTTTTGGCGCAATTGGGATGGCCGGATATGCGCTTGCCGCTGCTTTACGCTTTGTCTTGGCCGGAGCGAATTCATACAGATTGGGAACGGCTGGATTTGGTAAAAGCTGGGGATTTAACTTTCCGAGAACCCGACCACGAAAAGTATCCTTGTATGCAGTTGGCTTATGCGGCGGGACGTGCGGGCGGTTCGATGCCTGCGGTGCTGAATGCGGCAAACGAACAGGCAGTAGCGCTATTTTTGGAGGAGAAGATTCAGTTTTTGGATATTCCCAAGTTGATTGAAAAGGCGTGCGACAAACATCAAACCGATAACTGTGAAAGTCCTGGTTTAGACGATATTTTGGCCGCGGATAGGTGGGCGCGGCAGGAAGTTTTGGCAGATAGTATGGAATTGGGCGATCGTATTCTTTCGGTTCGCTAATTGTATTAGCAGACTTGCACTTACCCACAAGCCCGCCGGGAATTAATTCCCCGTCTCATAGCTAAAGTTGGTTGAAATTGAGATATTGCACCATTCTCAAGAACAGGCAAGATGCCTGTTCCACAAAGAGTGAATTTTTTTGTGGGGTGGGCTTCTAGCCCGCCCCTAAAAGGCTTATTGAGAATGGTGCAAGCTCAGAGTTGAAACAGACTGCCAAACCTTAATAAATATTCAGTTTTCTTTGAGAGGACTTTAGCTATGAGACAGGGGTTTCAACGCCGGACGGACTATGCCAAAAAGTGCAAAATATCGCCCAAACCATGTTAAAAGTTGACCAGATGTTAGCCTTTTATAGACTAACTCCCAACTTTCGCCGCCAAATCAGCCGCACTCATCTTTTCGTACATTTCAAAAGGTTGGTGAATCCAAGGATTGTCAGCCAAATAATCTACATAATAATCCGGCTTTGCAACAGAACAAGCCTTGTACCAGAGTACAGCAGTCCGAATTTCCTGAATATCATCGCCGTAGCGACTCTTCAGCCAAGCAATACTTTGATCTAAACTAATTCCCGAATCCACCAAATCGTCAATCAAGAGAATGTGGCTCCCCAAATTATCGCCCACCATTGTCAAATCGCGGGCAAACTCGATCGCACCCCGGACATTTCCCTCGGCCCCACCATAGGACGAGGCCGCTAAAATCGCCAGAGGTTTGTCGAAAATCCGCGACAGAGTATCCCCAACGCGCAGCCCTCCCCTCGCCAGACAGACAATTCGATCGAATTTCCACTGAGATTCCTCAATTTTTACAGCCAAATCCTCAATTTTCCGATGGTACTCAGGCCAAGAAACGTAAAGGTCGCTCATTCCTAATATTATTGAAATATCAAAGGTATTATTAAATATTTTGGGGAAAATGACATGGATGCAGAGGAACTTCTCAGACGGTATGCAGCCGGAGAACGGGTTTTTCACAAAGTAGACCTGGCCGGGGTCAATATGTCAAGGACAAACTTGCGCGATATTGACCTGAGTCACGCTAATTTAAAAGGTGCAAATTCGATCGGTCTCACCCTCTACAGAGCTAATCTGTATCAAGCAGATATCAGCCAAGCCAACCTCTCTCAAGCCAACCTCATGTCCGCTAATTTTGGCGAATGCGACGCGGTGGGAGCGAACTTGAGCGGAGCCATCTTGCGGAGTGTCGTGTTTAGCGGGGCAGATTTAACGGGGGCGAGTCTCAGGGGTGCAGACATGAGAGATGCAAACCTTCAGGGGGCAATTTTGATTCAAGTTTATGCAGTTAACGCTAACTTGCAAGGTGCAAACTTGACAGAAGTGAAGCTTTGCGGAATCAACCTCAGCAAAGCCAATTTAACCGATGCGAACTTAACACAAGCTGACCTCAGCCATGCTAACTTAACTCAAGCAAATTTGAGCTGGGCAAATTTGACGGAAGCAAATCTGGAAAAAGCTGATTTGAAGGGAGCCGATTTGAGCGGAGCTAACTTGAGCTGTGCAAATCTCCATCAAGCAGATTTGAGCGGAGTTTCCCTTAAGGGAGCAAATCTCCGGGGAGCAAACTTACATCAAGCTTCTTTGCGCGGGACAAATTTGAATGAAGCGAATCTCAGAGAGGCCATGATGCCTGACGGCACAATCTCTGACTAAATAAGCTGAGAAAATAGAAGTTAAAACCGCAGGGTGCTTGTGGCGCACCCTACATTTAGGCTAATGCCTGATTTTTTTAAGGGGATTTAATTCTGCGTTAATCTCATGCGCCCAAAAATCGAGAGAAGCCCCGGACTCCTGTTGTGGAGAGGCAAAAATTTTAGAGTGTTGTTCAAGCTCCCAGATTCATCTGTGGAGTAAATCTAAAATCTCAAATTGCTAGAGTGACCGGGACTCCACGGTTCGACTGAGCGCTTGCGGAGGTCTAAAATCCAAAATTGACTGACAGTTCATTTAAAGAGAGTGGCAAAAAAATTTGGCGATAATTTAATCTACAACCTTCAGCCAGCCCCGGCGAACGGCGTGGAGCAAGCGGTTGATGGCTATTTGATCTTCTTCGGTAAGACAGTCATTTAAGAGCGCTGTCTGGAGCTGTTGTCGGTGAGTGGGAGTCAGCAGACCGGAGTGATATACCTGAAAGACTAGCTCTGCAATAGTAAATTGAGGTAAAAGCGTTTGGGTTGTCATCATGTGTTTTTTTTTGAACTCGCTTTTGACAGTATTGACTAATTTTTCCAAAATTTATGTGATTCAACTACGGAAGTAAATGTGATCGATTGGCTCTTGATGAGTGATTTGTGTCAGCCGAACTAGGGGATCGGATATTTCCTCGATAGCCCTGCTACTTGAAACACAAACCCCGTCGCGATTCCTCGCTTCTGGCAACCCCCACATCTCTACTTTTGGTTAAGAAACGGTGACAAATAAATTAATATTTATCTATTAAGAGATTACTAATGACTGCTAGCGAAATCGCTCGGCTTAATTCAACGTAAAACTTTTAGCGTGTTTAGAAGCCCGCTTTTACCTACATTTACCTAGTTTCTTGCTGTGTTCTTGTTTCCGTGTATATACTTAACGATCCGCCCAAAGACAGATACAAGTTTTCGATAGGAGTCCCCAGCAGCCCCAAATTTTAGGCCCTAGTTAAAGCTCCCAGATTCATCTGTGAAGTCAATCTAAAATCTAAAATCTAAAATCTAAAATCTAAAATCTAAAATCTAAAATCGACTGACTGCTTCCAATCAAAAATCCCGGCTTCTTCAAGAAACCGGGTCGAGCTTTTCGATCGCAGTACAATTTTTTTTGGAGAGGGTTAATGGAGCGACCTACTCACGAAAATCTTATTGTTGGCAATTATTGTTGGCAAAGCTTGACAGGAGAGACAGTAGAAATACTCATCTCAACTTCTTGTGTGAGGGAACTAATCGGAAATCCTGACCCATCCGCGGCGGATGGCGTGCAGCAGGCGGTTGACTGCATCTCGGGCGTCTTCGCTGAGAGCGCTTTGGCAGAGTTCGCGGAGCCCGTGGCTTTCAGTGCGAGTCAGATTGCCTGAATGAGTGACTTGATAGAACAGTTCAGCGATCGCGCGATCAGATTTTAAAGTCAGAGCTTGCATGAAATCTCGTTGAACTCGACTATTATAATATCGAACATTTGAGAAAAGAGTAGGGTGATTGCCGTCGGGTAAGCTGTGTGATTTTTCTTGGCTCGATTTGTGACCGAAGTCTGCGAGTATACGTGAGTTAAATCACAGAAAACCAAAGACCTCGATCGCATAAGCTATGATTGGGGTGGTAGCCTCAAGGTCTGACAAAACCTCGAAAAGCCCTCAACGCAAGGCTTTGAAGTCCTTAGACCGCCGCGCAGCGGGAGTAAGTCCGCTCTACATCGCAGGTCTGGACTCGGAGAGCTGTGAAACTTTGGGTTTTAGATACTTGCAGCTTGCAGCTCAGGGCATAAAGTTGCGAGCTGCGAGCCACGGCCTGAGATACAATAATTATAAATACTTCTATCTCATCTATAGGCAGGCAGGTAAAAAAATGATAATGATTAGCTACTTTTTGATTGCCTTAATCGTTTTTCTTGTTTGGTTCAAAAGTTTTTGGAATGATACAGCCACATCTAAAAAAGACGTGATATCTTGGATAGCCTTAATAATGGGACCTCTGTTTTGGCCTGTTGTTGTGCCCCTATCCCTTTTGCAAATTACCAGCAAAAAGTCTGTTGTAAAAACAGCTCAATGCGATCAAGAATTATAATAAATTGTGGAAGTAACTGGCTTCAACATAGTTGGTTATCTCGTCCTAAATTATTCGGCAGGCATCGCTTCTGGCAGCGAGTAAATGAGCTGGTTTCAGTGTAAAAATGCAGCTAGAAGGTAGAATTCAATAAAAACTCTGAATCCTAAAACAGTATTTTTTTACCGAGCTCAAATTCTGCCTTCGGCTTTTTGACCCCGCCCGAAAACGGATACAAGTTTCCGACAGGAGTCGGCAGCAGCCCAAAATTTTAGGGGATCTTGTTCAAGCTCTCAGATTCATCTGTCGAATAAATCTCAAATCTCCAATCGTTCAACTGAGCGAGATTCACTGAGCGCTAGCCGAACCTCTCACGCCGAAGTCTCCAATCGACTGATGCCTACTTTTCTTCTGTCACATCGTGATTTAAGGGTGGGGCTCAGTCAAAATTGTCAGACGCAAATTGTTGGACAGCGACAGCAACATTTTTTTACTCAAAAATTATCGACAACCTCAACCAAGCTCAAAATTAATATGTAATGTAACAGGGCTTGTTCCTGGCAAAAATATAACTTCAGACATATTTTCGCCTGCCGCTGACCAACATAAGAATTTTTATTACTTCCGGCCACGGCGTACCATTAATCGAATGTGGGAAAATCCTGGCTAGGCGTTGAAAAACAGCTACGCTCTTTGGTATGTAACCTTTTCCAGAGCCCTCTCTTCAAATCGTAGCAGCTCTAAACAGAAAATTGTAGAGTTCGTTTATACCCAAATTGCCTAACTCTTACCGCAGTTAGATAGACAATTCAAGGCAGAGACTGCAACATGAAATAGGCAACAAAAACTGTTTCAAATCTCAAGTACGACTTATTTTAGGCGATCGGGCATCAGGAGTGTATAACGCGAGCCAGCTAAATTTTTAGAGGTGCGAGATGTTTGGGAACTTCTAAAAAAAAGTGCCGTCACGGTATCCAAATTCGTTATTTGCATAAAAAGTAGGAGTCAAAATGAACGAAGTATCTGAGAAACCAATTTATAGAGTTCTTAATCTATTGTCGCTGCTAGCGCTGAGCTACTATGCAGCTACTTCCATCAATTATATTTTCGAGAGTGACGCTCACATCTACAAGTACGACAGCCAGAGTAATGCCAACGTGTCACCAGCGCAACTAGAAGCACACCGCTAGGAATAAATTGTAGAGATTTTCTCTCAATGAATGCCGAACCAAAATTCTGGAAATTTGCTAATCGTTAATGATCAGCTCGAAGTTAACAACACTTAGTAAAAAAGTATTTTTGAAAAAAATAAATAAAATTTTCACTCACAGGTATTAGCCATCGAATGTACCACAAAACTTAACTATTTAATGAGTTCTCAAAAGATACCAGAGTGATGAAACGATGACCAAGCATTTTCATCAGTAAAAGCATTAATAGCTTTAGTAATCGCTTCATCAAGAACATTTGAAGGTGGATATACTTCAGAACGGAAAATCGCTGGGATTTTGGCCCAATACAAGTCTATCGGAGATAAATCCGGCGAGTATGGAGGTAAGAATTTTACCTGGGCTCCGATAGATGCCATCAAAAAACTGATGGCTTCAGCATTATCAACAGGTAAATTATTCATAACTACAATTGCGCCAACCCATAACTGGGGCAGGATTCGCCAGCAGCCCAAAATTTTATATCCTAGTTCCAGTTCCCAAATTCATCTCTGGACTAAATCTAAAATCTAAAATCTAGTGACAGTATCGTCACAAATCTACCGGCCCACCGTTCATCCCAACTTCACCAAAAGACGAGCGCTGCATTGTCTGATTGTCCGGATGGATGTGGCTCATGGTTGAAATGAGGGATTGTGGTTGAAAAACAGGGTTTTTTAGCCAAAATCCTGCGTTGAGCGTCAGGGATTTGGCTGGAAACATCAAGGTGATGAGGCTCAAAAGCCCGTCCGGGACTGTGTTGGGAGGCACTTTTGATTGAATCCGACCTCCAGCGTGCACGGGCTTGCTTTCAAAGCCAGCTAAAAAATTTTGATTTCTGGGGAACTATTAGCAAAAATCAAAAGTCAGGTCAACTACAGTGTACTTAAAAGAAATCGCAGCTCAGTTCCAGCCCCATTGCGGGCGATCGAACTCTCCGGCGATCGACAGTGCCAAGGGCCCGGTGCAAGTTCTCAATCTTGAGAGCATACTCCCATTAAAAATGGTCTCTGTGTATCTTCCGGCTATTGTTTTAATAATGACTAGCCACGCCGACGGTCATTATGGTAAACTCGCAAACGTTTAACGGGAATATTTTCGTGTTAGAGGAGGCAGTGGTGGAGTCGAGAGTCAAAAGCAGGAAACAACCGATATTTGCTGCTCAACGAATACAGGATTCAACTCGCGCTCCCAGGCTCGCTGCTGACAATTTAAATTACATGACAGCTTATAGCAGCCGGGTCAATTAGGGTCTCAACCGATGTCCGGTTTCATTTATTGAATCCCTTTGGAGGGAAAAGTGTATTGTAGAAAAATGATTGATCTTTTAGGAGGAGTGTAAATGACACAGGTAACAAATCCAACACAACCAGCAAGTTCACTATCTGGAGGTGCCGGTGGTTCAAACATTACCGGCATCCAGGGCAATAACAGGTTGAACGGCAGCTCCGGCGATGACATCATCCTGACTTTTGGGGGCGCAGATGTCATCGCCGGTGGCGCTGGCAACGACAACATTTTCTCCGGTGGCGGAAATGACAGTGTCGGCGGCGGCGACGGCAACGATCTCATCTACGCTGGTTCGGGCAGCGATGCGGTAGCTGGCGGCAGCGGCGACGACCGGATATTTGCCGGTAAAGGCGATGACCTCGTCGATGGCGGTGATGGCAATGACTTGGTTTCTGGCGACAGAGGCAACGACACCGTACTCGGCGGATCGGGCAGCGACAGTGTCTACGGTGGCCAAGGCAACGATATTGTCGACGGCGGCGACGGCAACGACAGTGTCTACGGCGGTAAAGAAAACGATACTGTCAATGGTGGCGGTGGCAATGACTTTATCTCTGGCGACAGAGGAAGTGATGTCCTGACGGGCGGTGCTGGCAGCGATACGTTCTTCTTCGCGAGTGCTGGTGGTGGCGATTTCCCCGTAGACACGATCACTGACTTTACCCCAGGCGAAGATAAGATCCGCTTGAAGCAGGGTGGTGTGTTCTCTGGTTTGGGCACCAGCTTCGAGGCAAGCGAGTTTGTCGTCGTTTCTAATTTCAACGCAGCCACTCCAGGAGCAACCACGACGAACAAGTTGGTCTACGACCCAACAAGCGGTACGTTGTTCTTCAACGGCACCAACGGAGTACTAACTGTGGCTCAGTTGCAGCCTGGCCTGACGATTACCTCGAACAACTTCGAGTTGTTCTAAAACAACTGGCTGTTGTGGGGCAGCACCGGATAAGATTCGGGGCTGTTCTCACAAAGCCGGTAGTTTTAAAGGATTTCAACCTCACTCTGCTACAAGCGGGGTGAGGTTGAAATATTCAATGCAGGAACTGAAGCAGAGGCAGTTAAAAAAAATTGATCGACAGCTATTGATAAAATTAATCGATCGCCCGATCGGGCAAAATATAAATACAAAGTTTTGAAATTAGAAGTTCTAGGTTTTACTGAAGCGGTAAAGAAACCGCAACTGCTGGCTAGCAATGATCACTGAAGAATATATCCGGCAAGCCCAAATTTATTTGAACCGGGGGAAGTTAACTGAGGCGATCGATTTTTGCAAAAAGGCGATCGAACTTCAACCGTTTTCGCCCTCGGCTTACACGACTTTAGGCGAAATCCTCGAAGCTCAAGGCGATCCGACGGCGGCAAGAGACGCTTTTGTGCAAGCTTTGGAGATTTCGCCGCAGTTTGTTCTGGCTCATGCTTATTTGGGTCAACTTTACAGCGACTATTCGTGGCTGGATGAGGCGGTTTTTCACTACCGACAAGCTCTGGATTTGAAACCAGATTGGGCGGAAGTTCATTATAACTTGGGAAATATTTTTCACAAGCAGGGTAATTTGTTGGGGGCGATCGACTGTTACCAAAATGCGATCGCCAAAAAACCCGATTATCTCGATGCTTTATACAATCTGGCTGTAGTTTTAGATGAAAATAGCCAGCTCGAAGCGGCAATGGATACCTACCGACAGGTGATTGCTCTGAAGCCGGATTACGTGGAAGCTTACAGCAATCTGGGTGTGATTTTGCTAAAGGACGATCGAACTGCTGAGGCGATCGAGGTTTACCAGCGGGCGATGGAGATTAAGCCGGATTGGGCAACGCTGCACAATAATTTGGGTCAAGCCTTGCTGGACAAAAGTCCGGAAAGGGCGATCGCATCTTACCTCACAGCTATTGAGTTGGAGCCGGACATGGTTTTGGCTCACTACAATTTGGGGAAAGCGTGGCAATTACAGGGGGAACATTCGGCGGCGGTTGCTTGTTTCGATCGCGCGATCGAGATCAATTCCGACTATATTTCGGGCTATACAGACGCCGGGTTTTCTTTGATGGTTTTGGGCAAAATTGCTGAAGCCATGCCTTATTTTGAGCGGGCAATAGCTCTGAAGCCTGATTTTGTTGAGGCTTACTGCCGCTTGGGAGACAGCCGTAGAGTTGCGGCGGGAGAAGAGGATGAATTGTCAAGGGCGATCGCTGCGTGCGATCGATTTCTCACAGCACTAACTGGAAGGAAGAGAGAAGGCACAACACCAATTTTGACACGGATACACGGATTAATTATCGAGCATGAGTCTGATGTTGAAAGAACAGGGAAGAAGTCCGAGGGAAGGCACGACACGGATTTTGACACAGATACACCGATAAATTCTCCACAACAGGGAAGAGGGAAGCAGGAAAAATTATCAATGCCCAATGCCCAATGCCCAATGCCCAATGCCCAATTACCAATTGCTGAAATTTGCGATAATTTAGCCGAAATTTACTTGCATTTGGGAAATGCTTTAACAGAGTACGGCGGACACGAATCTGCCGCCGCTTATTATCAAAAAGCTTTGCAAATTCAGCCACAGAATGCAGAGATTTACTGGCGGCTGGGAAATTCCTTAGCCCAGCAAAAGCGGTTCAGTGCAGCAATTGCAGTTTACCGCATGGCTTTGACGATTCAACCTGCTTTACCGCAGGTTTATTTTGAGTTGGCAAAACTGCTGGAAAAACAGGGGCGCTGGGAACGGGCGATTGATTATTATCAAAAGGTTTTAGATCTGCAATTGCACGGGTATGGGGATCAGAAACAGTGGAAAAAAGAGAGTTTTATCTCGCCAGCTCACAATTCTCTAAAACCTCCTCACGGTATTTACTTATCGAGTTGGGATTGGCTGGTTAATGCTAATTTGGATGCTGATAATTATGTGGAAATATTTTGGAAATCGGCACAAAAAGCAAGTGCAGAAAATATTCCGAATTCCCAATTTGCGAGATCCAATTCCAAATTGGCAAATTCCGAGTGTGCCGGGTTAACTTGCGGGCTGTGTTTGCAGCGACTTTCTAAGTGGTTCGATCCAGTGCATTTGGGTTGGGGAGTTTGCCGTTTGTCCAACGCGCAACCGATACCTGTGGCGCAGCCAAAGACTTTTGTGGCCGCAATTCCCAACGGTAGAGTTTGGAGTGTTCCGCAGGAAAATTATTGGCTGATTTGCAAGGCGATAGCTGTAATTACTCCTGACAATTATTTGTTGGCTGATGTGTCGAGAGATTATCCGGGGTTTTTACCTGGATGCGAAAAGCATGATGTTAGAAAACACAGCGTGTTTAAGTTAGAATCCTTCCCGTCTCTAAAGCAAATTGACGGCAGGGTGGCCGTGCTTTCTGGTTTGTCGGGAAATGTCTATTTTCACTGGATGGTTGATGTTTTGCCGAGGATAGAATTGCTGCGGCACAGCGGTAGGGATTTGGCGGAAATTGATTGGTTTTTGGTGAATAGTTGTCAGCACCAATTTCAGCGGGAAAGTCTGAGAATTTTGGGCATTCCCGAAGAAAAAGTCTTGGAGAGCGATCGCTTGCCTCACATACAAGCAACCGAGTTGATTGTACCTTCTTTTGCGGGATATTTGGGCTGGCCTTCTGGGTGGGCGATGGATTTTTTGAGGCGGGAGTTTCTCAAGGGAATTATACCTAGTTCGAGCTATCCAAAACGCATTTATATCAGCCGCAGCAAAGCAAGATACCGACGAGTTTTGAGCGAGGAAGATGTGGTTGAGGTTTTGGAGAACTTTGGCTTTGTTTCTATTTTACCTGAGTCCCTGTCTTTGGCAGAGCAAATTGCTCATTTTTACCACGCTGAGGTGATAGTGGCTGCCCACGGCAGCGGGTTGACAAATACAATTTTTTGTAGGCCGGGAACTCAAGTAATTGAGTTGGTGTCGCCTCACTATATCAGCCATTATTACTGGGGAATAAGTCAATATTTGCAGTTGGAACATTACTTTTTAGCGGGCGAGGCTTTTGAATGCTATCCTATTAGACAGTTGATGTATCAGAATTCGCTGACTGAGGATATTTTAGTGAACGTGAGTTCGCTGAAAAGGATGGTTGAGGTGGTGGGTTTGGGTTAGTTGGTGTCTGGAGCAAGTTTAATTATGCCCTCGATTGAGAAGATGGAAAAGGCAGCGGTTGATTTGAGTCGGCAAGCAGAAGTTTATTTAGCCGAAGGAAAGTTGAATGAGGCAGTTGCTGCTTGCGAGTCAGCGTTGAAAATTGAACCGAATTTGGCGACAGCTTGCCAGACGCTGGGAAAGGTGATGCAGCTTCGAGGTGAAATCGAGCAAGCTAAGCAGTGGTATGAAGCGGCAATCGATCGCAATCCAAATTTGCCGGAAGTTTATGCTAATCTCGGCATTTTGTATTCTCAGGGTAAACAGTGGGAAAAGGCGATCGCCAATTGTGAAAAAGCGATTTCGCTAGCGCCGAATTTTGCTGCTGTTTATCGGCAGTTGGCGAGAATTTGGACGCAGTTAGAGAAGCGAGAAGAGGCGGCAGACTGTTGGTATCAAGCTTTTAATATCGAGCCGAATTGGGCAACTGCGGAGGAACAAGTCACTCTGGGAAATAGTTTGGTTGAATTGGGAAAGTTCGATCGCGCTATGGAGTGTTATTCGCGGGCAATTAAGTTAAACCCGACGCTGGCAACAGCTTATCACAATTTGGGAGAAATGCTGGTTGGTCAGAAGCGGTGGGATGAGGCGATCGCCAATTACCGACAAGCCATTGCCCTCAATCCAAATTCGTTTGAATCTTACCACAGTTTGGGTAAAACTTGGGCGGAGCGAGGAGAATTAGAGCGGGCGATCGCCTGTTACAACAAAAGCCTCGAACTCAATCCCAACTACGCTCGTGCTTACGTGGGTTTAGGTAATGTTTTCGCACAAAAACGCGACTTTGATGCAGCCATTAAATGTTACCGTCAGACTCTGGAAATCAATGATAATTCCTACTGGGCATACAATTGCTTAGGGGACGCTTTGGCTCAAAAACAACTGTGGCAGGAAGCTATTAGTTGCTACCGCAAAGCTATTGAAATAAATCCCAATATTCCTTGGTTTTATGTCAATTTGGGAATTGCCTTCACCTGCGAAAAATCCTGGGATGAAGCTGTGGCTGCTTTCCTGCAGGCGGTTCAGATTGAGCCGAATTTGACGGGAATCAATCAGAGGTTGGGATATGTTTTGCGGAAGCGCAGCGAATCGGGTTTAGACAGCACAATCGCAACTTACTGTCAAGGTATTGAGGTACTTGCAAGCGGGAAAATTTACCACAACTTGCTGGGAATTGAGTTAGATGGAGCGGAGTTTTATATAAATTTAGGCAATAGTTTAGCAAAACAGAAGCAGTTGGAAGGTGCGATCGTATTTTATAGCATGGCACTGCAAATTGAACCCAATGCTGCGGAAGTTGTTGCAAAACTGGATGAGGTTCGGGCGAAACAACAGGAGTTATACGCACAAATTGCCGCTTACCGCCACCAAATTGAAATAGATCCGAGCAATTCTAAGCCTTACAACGATTTAGGAAATATTTTACCCCAATTAGGGGAATTAGAAGAAGCAATTATTTGCCACCAAAAAGCAAGCGAATTGAGGGGTTGGCCTGAGTGTGCGGCGAAAGATTATCAATTTACCCAAGATTGGTTTACCCACAATATTCCTATTTGGCAACGGCATTTGCAGGAATTTACCGGAATTGCGGATTTTCAAGTGGTGGAAATCGGCAGTTTTCAGGGAATGTCGGCTTGCTGGCTGCTGGATAATATTTTAACTCATCCGACGGCAAAGATTACTTGTATTGATTTGTATTTTCAACAACATTTTAAGGGCAATATTGTTAAAACGGGAGCAGCAGATCGGGTAATTGAATTAGAAGGTCACTCTCAAGATTTGTTAATTAATTTGGCTTCGGAATATTACGATGTTGCTTACATTGACGGCTGTCACAAACCCACCAGTGCTCTGCAAGATGCGATTTTATCTTGGAGGTTGGTGAAAGTTGGGGGATTGATGATTTTTGACGATTACGAGTTTACGTTTCCCGACAGCCCGGAGCAAGATACTAAAATTGGGATAGATGTTTTTTTGGAGATGTTTGGAAGTCAGTTAGAAGTAGTACACAAAGGCTATCAACTGATGGTCAAAAAAATCGGCAATCAAAGTTTGGGCGAAGAGCAAACTCTGTTGTCTCTGGGTTGGGAAAAGTTGGGGGATGCTGCAGCAAATGCGGGTTATTTCGATGAGGCGAGCGCCCGCTATCAAACAGCTATTAAAATTAAGTCTGGCAACTACTTAACTTATCACAAGTTGGGTAAAGCTCTGCAAGAGAAAGAACTGTTTGACGAAGCTCGGGCCGCTTACCAACGGGCGATCGCACTCAACCCTAATTTTAGTTGGGCTTACCACTTTTTGGGGGAAACTTTACAGGCGATTGAGGAACAAGCCGAAGCCGCTGCTGCTTACCGCAAAGCTATTGAGTTAAATCCCGATTTTTGTTGGACTTACAACAATTTAGGGGAGGTGCTGATGGAGCTTTCTGAGTGGGAGGAAGCTGCTGTTGCTTACCGCAAGTTAGTTGAACTGAATCCCGATTTTTGTTGGTCTTACGATAGATTAGGTAAGGCTTTGGTTGCACTGGAAAATTGGGAGGACGCGACGGCGGCTTACCGCAAAGCCATTGAGTTAAATCCTGATGATTGTTGGTTGTACAATAGTTTGGGGGAAGTTCTGGAATCGCAAGAAAATTGGGCCGAAGCAGCAGTGGCTTTTGGTCGTGCTATTGAGATCGAATCTGAGCATAGTTGGCTGTACAAAAAGTTGGGTGATGCACTGCGGAATCAAGGGGAATTGGAAAGGGCGATCGCCTTTTATGAAAAAGGCATCAATCTCGATCCAAAATCCTGTTGGTGTTACGAAGGATTGGGTTTGAGTTTAATTGCAAAACAGCAGTGGGAACCTGCAATCGCTAATTTAGTTCAAGCCCTGCAAATTAAACCCGATTTGTTTGAAGCTTACGATAATATAGGTTATGCTCTCGAACAACAAGGAGAAGGCGATGAGAGCGATCGGGCAAAATGCAGTAATCAAAATTTACCCTTAAGTATTCTCGAAAAATACTGTGGGTTTACAGAAGATTTGACCGTTGCAGCAGAATCAAATCCTAACCTCACCTGCATTGACATCCATCCTGCGAGTCAAATCAATTTATCTGATTCCAAAACAATCGACAGCAGCCGCAGATTTTGGGAACATCAAAGTCATTCCAGAAAAGCTTTTATTGCCGTCTTGCCAAACGGACGAGCTTGGGCAGATGTTGTGACTACCGCCGTGATTACTTCAGACAATAAACTTGTTGCTGATATTTCAATGGGTTGTGCGGAATTGGTAATTACTTCCGACAAATTGCCTCCCGCTGAACACGTCGATGGAAATGTAGCTTTTTTATCTGCTCGCTGGGGTGGAGCGGCTTATTTTCATTGGATGTTTGATGTGATTACGCGATTTGACCTTTTGCAGCGGAGCGGATTGATAGAAACTATAGATAAGTTTGTTGTCAATGCCTCGGATTCTTCCTATCAAGCAGAAACTTTAGATACTTTAGGAATTTCTCAAGATAAACTTTTAGAAAGTCGCTGCAATTTACACATTACAGCCGATAAATTAATAGTGCCGTCAATATCTTATGACGGAGCGGGAGCGGTTTCTAAATGGAAGTGTGAATATCTAAAAGAGACATTTTTAAATGAAAAGCAGCCACTAAATACAGACTATTCAGAGCGAATTTATATCAGCCGCCAACAAGCATCCTATCGGCGAATCGTCAACGATGAAGAGGTAATTAAATACTTAGAAAAATTAGGGTTCCGCAGTGTCAAGTTGGAAACGATGTCGGTAGCGGAACAAGCATCGTGTTTGGCTGCTGCTAAAGTAGTTGTCGCACCCCACGGAGGGGGCTTGACTAATCTAGTTTTTTGCAGTCCGGGAACTAAGGTAATTGAGATTTTTTCTCCCCTTTACGTTCCGCATTGTTATTGGATGATTAGCAATTTGTGCGGTTTGGAACATTACTATTTAATTGGTGATTTGGTTGATGATGGAACTCAGACCAAACCTCTACATAAAGATATGCAGTTGGATTTGAACTCGCTGGAAAAATTACTAGCTATGGCAGGAGTTTTGCATGGATAATGACTACCACAGTTTGGGGAATTCCCTGCAAGAAAGCGGTCGGTTTGATGAGGCTGTTGCTGCTTACAAAAAAGCTATTGAATTAAATCCCAATTTTTCTTGGTCTTATCACAGTTTGGGCGATGTTTTGCTGACACTTGAAAAATGCGAGGAAGCTGTCGCTGCTTATAAAAAAGCGGTTGAGTTAAATCCCGCTTTTTCCTGGTCTTATCACAATTTGGGCGATGCTTTGCTGAAACTTCAGCAATGGAAAGAGGCTGCTGTTGCTTACCGTTGCGAGATTGCACTAAACTCGGATTTTGCTTGGTCTTTTTGCAATTTAGGCGACGCTTTAACTAAACTAAAACACTGGGATGAAGCTATCGCTACGTATTTAAAAGCTATTGAAATTGACGGAGATTTGCCGGGAATTTACGAGAAGTTGGGATACGCTCTCGGACAAACAGAGTCGGATTTAAACTTAGTGTTAGAACAATCTCAATTGCAAATTACACCGGAAAATTGGGAGTTTTATTTGCAGTTAGGAAAGAATTTAGCCAAGTACGATCGCCCAAAAAGCGCAATTATTTTTTATAAATGGCTATTGACAAATATGCCGAGTTGTGCAGAAATGTCAGAAAAATTAGAGGAGTTGTTGCAGCAGCAAGAAAAGTGCGTTACCGAAGCCCTCGAAGAGGATCGCGCATTAGCCTCATCTCGCGCAACTGTCGCCCAAAAACCAGATGATTGCTGGTCTTATTACAATTTAGGTGCTGTTCTGAGCCACCAAAAATATTGGGAGGAAGCGGCGGCGGCCTTTTTCCAAGCAATAGAAATAAATCCCGATCTTCCTTGGTGGTTTTATTACAATTTGTGGGAAGTTTTGGTTAGGCAAAATAAGCTAGATGAAGTTGAGAACTTGTGCCGCCAAGTTGTTGCAGCTAAACCGGAGGCTTTTTGGCCTTATCTGAATTTGGGAGAAGCTTTAACGAGGCAAGGTAAAATTCCCGAGGCGATTGATTTTTATCGAACAGTCAGTTTTAAACAAAGTTTTGCATCTATTATAAGTAATAGAATAGGCAAGATGCCTGTTCTACAAGCAGATACAGGCAAGATGCCTGTTCTACAAAATTGGAACTTAAAACCCGTCCAATTTCCTAACTTTATAATTATTGGTTCTCAGCGGTGTGGCACTACTTCTCTTTATACTTATTTAGCCCAACACCCGCAAATTTTGACTCCGATTAAAAAGGAGATGGATTTTTTCTCGTGGCACTTTGACAGAGGGATTGATTGGTATTTGGCTCATTTTCCGCCAATTCCTCCAGGAGAGCAATTTTTGACGGGTGAAGCAAGTCCGAGCTATTTTGACTCTCGGGAAGCACCGGCACGGCTCTACAGCCTGTTTCCAGAGGCTAAACTGATTGTACTTTTGCGAAATCCCGTCGATCGGGCGATTTCTCAATTTTACCGCTTGACTGGCTTAAATTGGGAAGCGCGATCGCTCGATCGAGTAATTAGCGATGAAATTGAACGGTTGAATCAAAATCCCCAATACATCATCGGCGAGGAACCGGGCAATTATTTAGCTCGCGGTAGGTACATAGAATTTATTAAAAACTGGCGTACTTTCTTTCCCCAAGAACAGTTGTTAATTTTGAAAAGCGAAGATTTTTATGCAGATGCGGCGGCTATAGTCCAGCAGGTTTTAGAATTTTTAGATTTGCCGGAATATCAATTGTCTGAGTACCAAAATGCTAATCCTGGTTCTTATCAGCGGGTAAATGAATCGGTTCGCGACAGGTTGAGCGATTATTTCCGACCTTACAATCAGGAATTAGAGGAATATTTGGGGAGGCAGTTTGATTGGGAATAAAGTTGAGCTAAGATTAGAACAACTTGTAAGGAGGTAATACCGATGCTGACGAGCGAGCTAGATACGCTACTTAAGCAACAAGCACTCCAACGCCAAGATCCTGAAGATCGCTACATTACCGATAGCGCCAACTGGGAACAATACGAGACACTGCTGAATCGGATTGGAGATGCGGCAGGATATCGAGTTACTTATTTAGATGGAGTTTTGGAAATTATGTCGCCTTCTCGCCGCCATGAAAGTAGAAAAACTCGCATTGGAGATCTGCTGCTTATTTATTTTGTAGAAGCTGACATCGAATATTTCCCTTTTGGGTCTACAACTCTGCGACAAGAGGAAAAACGTGGCGGTACGGAACCGGATGAAGCTTACTGTATTGGCACAGATAAAGAATTTCCCGATTTGGTAATTGAAGTGATTGTTACCAGTGGCAGCATCAATAAACTAGAACTGTATAGAAGGTTGAATGTGCGAGAGGTTTGGTTCTGGCGAAATGACCGATTTTCTATCTACCATTTGCGAGAAGAAATTCCGGTTGAATTCGTGTCCAACTGCGGTTATGAATTAATCACACAAAGCGAATTGCTACCGGGAATTGATATCGATATGTTGACAGAATGTGTAAAAAATCCTCACCCGTTAGCAGCAGCAAAGGAATGGAGACAGAATTGCCGACCTACTTAAACAGCAAGTTTTAAATCTGCTAGCTGTCGCAAAGACAATGAACTGAGCTCGCGCGCGCCGCGAGATTGATTCGGACTATGATTCAAACTATCGTCGCAAAGACAATTAACTGAGCTCGCGCGCGCCCAAGTCCGAGAAAAAACTCGCCTCCCTTGACAAGTCATACTCGTTATGAGTACGCTATAATAAGCAAAGGAATTGAACCCAAGTACCTAAGAATTTAAAATCATGCTGACGAACAAAGAAGGTCAAAGAGTACCCAAAGTCACCTTTCGCACTCGCCAAGACAACGAGTGGGTGGATGTCACCACCGATGATATATTTGCAGGTAAAACGGTAGTAGTCTTCTCGCTGCCGGGAGCTTTTACTCCCACTTGTTCGTCAACGCACCTCCCCGGTTACAACGAATTGGCGAAAGTTTTCAAAGAAAACGGCGTAGATGAGATCGTTTGTATTTCCGTCAACGACACCTTTGTGATGAACGAATGGGCCAAAAACCAAGAATCAGACAATCTGACGTTAATTCCCGACGGTAACGGCGAATTTACTGAAGGCATGGGAATGCTGGTAGACAAAACAGATTTAGGCTTTGGCAAGCGGTCTTGGCGTTATTCGATGCTGGTAAAAGATAGCGTGGTTGAAAAAATGTTTATTGAGCCTGATGAACCGGGCGATCCTTTCAAAGTGTCCGATGCCGAGACGATGCTCAACTACATCAACTCCGCAGCACCCAAGCCGAAGATAGTGTCGCTGTTTACAAAAATGGGCTGTCCCTTCTGCGCTAAGGCTAAGGCAATGCTGAGTCAAAAGGGCTTGGATTATGAAGAAATTGTCTTGGGCCGGGAGATCACAACTCGATCGCTCCGGGCTATGACTGGGGCTACAACTGTGCCGCAAGTATTTATCGACGGCAAGTTGATCGGTGGTTCCGAAGCCCTAGAGTCTTATTTGGCAGTTGCTTAGTTAAACAACCATAACTTAGCCTGCGGGTGCACAGTCCACACCTTACTCGTTGTACGGTGCGTACTGTGCGCCTTTGCCGTATTTGGGGGTATTTAGCCCGATCGAGCTTGCGCGTCCAAAGTTCGATCGGTCTATTGATCCATTCTCGTGCCACAATTACTGGGGAAGTAATATCAAAAACGCAAGAAATGGGAGTTACCTATCGTGGATTTGAGTTTAGTAGCGTCAAATATCTTAAATCCCCCAATATTAGCTTTTTTCATGGGAATGCTGGCAATTTTTCTCAAATCTGATTTAGAAATTCCAGCGCCCATCCCCAAACTGTTTTCGCTGTACCTGCTGTTTGCGATCGGATTTAAAGGCGGCGTCGAACTGTCCCGAAGCGGAATTGACCAGCAAGTCGCCCTGACAATTTTGGCAGCGATGCTGATGTCAATGCTAGTACCCATTTATACTTTTTTCATACTGAGAATCAAACTCGACTCCTACAATGCCGCCGCGATCGCAGCTACCTATGGTTCCATCAGCGCCGTCACATTTATCACGGCAACCTCCTTCCTCACAGCACAGGGGATCGACTTTGACGGTTACATGGTAGCCGCGCTAGCATTAATGGAATCCCCAGCAATTATAGTCGGGCTAATCCTCGTGAGTGTATTCGGGGGGGAAGAAGGAAAACGCGAAATAGTTTGGCCAGAAGTGTTGCAAGAAGCATTCCTAAACAGTTCAGTTTTTCTACTGATTGGCAGCCTAATTATGGGCATAATGACAGGAGAACACGGTTGGCAAGTTATGAGTCCGTTTACTCAAGACTTGTTTTACGGAGTTTTGACTTTTTTCTTGCTAGACATGGGGCTGGTTGCTGCTAGCAGAATTAAAGATTTGCAAGAAGCAGGAATTTTTCTGATCGGCTTTGCAATCCTAATTCCCATACTCAACGCAGTAATTGCTTTGCTAATAGCGAAATTAATCGGAATGCCACAGGGAGACACTTTGCTGTTTGCCGTATTGTGCGCGAGTGCTTCTTATATAGCAGTACCAGCAGCCATGCGCCTAACTGTTCCCGAAGCGAATCCCAGCCTTTACATTTCAACTGCCTTAGCAGTGACATTTCCCTTTAATATCATTGTAGGCATTCCCATGTATCTATACGGAATCAATATGTTTTGGAGGTGAGATGATGGAGTCAGTCAAAAGAGTAGAAATCATAGCTCACTCAGTGGAGCTCGGCAAGATTTTAGACGGTTTAGACAAAGCTGGCGTACCCGGTTATTCAGTGATTCGTGATGTCGCTGGAAAAAGCACCCGGGATCACGTTTCTCGTGGTTCATCAATGACGGCACTGGATAACATTTATGTGCTTGCTTTTTGTTCACCAGCTCAAGTATCAGCAGTTGCAGAAAACATTAGACCAGTGCTAAATAAATTTGGTGGGTCGTGTTTTATTTCCGATGCGGTGGAATTGCTAATTACTAGGTGCGTCGGGTAGTCATTAGTCCTTAGTGATTGATGATTATACCAATTCCCAACAGTAGAGCTGCATATAGATTGTACGCCATATGTGTAAGGACACGGCAATGCCGTGTCTTTGCGCGTATCTGCGACTTGAATCCTAGGCTTGGCACCCCGACAGCCGCTGGTGAGAATGCCACTCCGTTTTTGCTTTTGCCTAAGTTTTTTCTAATTACTTTAGCGTGATTTAAAAAAGGCGATTTTGAAAATAATTTCTGTCTCTTATAGCACTTTTACCAGTTTATAATCATCAGGCATCAGCCATTAGCCAGCGGTCATTTCAGGATTAATTGCGCTTCCCCGCTGCAGAATTCAGAATTATTAAGAGATAGAAAAGAATCACTTGCCAAAATCCGTTAGCGTGGTAAATTCTAAGCCACCACAGGCGATCACCCGATCGACTAACGATATTTTCAAGAGGAGTTTAAACATGGCTGCATTAAAAGTTGGCATCAACGGATTTGGTCGCATCGGACGGCTAGTTATGCGTGCCGGCATCAAAAACCCCAACATCGAATTTGTCGGCATTAACGACTTAGTTTCGCCAGACAACCTGGCTTATCTTTTCAAATACGACTCTACCCACGGCATTTATGACGGCGAAGTTGAAAGCAAACCAGACGGGATTGTCGTTGACGGAAATTTTATCTCCTGTACAGCGATTAGAAATCCTGCCGAATTGCCATGGGGTAAATCCGGCGCCGATTATGTTGTAGAATCTACTGGATTGTTTACCGATTTTGAAGGCGCATCAAAACACTTGACGGCAGGAGCAAAACGAGTAATACTTTCAGCACCGACAAAAGACCCGGAAAAAGTACCAACATATCTAGTAGGGGTCAACCACCACAAATTTGACCCGGCAAAAGATACGGTTGTTTCTAATGCTAGCTGTACGACGAATTGTTTAGCACCCATTGCCAAAGTTATCAACGATAACTTCGGTTTGGAAGAAGGTTTAATGACGACAGTTCACGCAATGACAGCTACTCAACCAACTGTAGACGGCCCCAGCCAAAAAGATTGGCGGGGAGGACGCGGTGCGGCTCAAAATATTATTCCATCTTCGACCGGTGCAGCGAAAGCTGTTACTTTGGTGTTGCCAGAATTGAAAGGAAAATTGACGGGAATGGCTTTGCGGGTGCCAACTCCCGACGTGTCTGTAGTTGACCTTACTTTCAAAACGGCGAAGGAAACTAGCTATAAAGAAATTTGCGAGGCCATGAAAAAAGCTTCGGAGGGCGAACTCAAAGACATTCTTGGATATACTGAGGATGCGGTGGTTTCGACAGATTTTCAGGGCGACGCGCGATCGAGCATTTTCGATGCAGGTGCGGGAATTGAACTGAATTCTAAGTTTTTCAAAGTCGTTTCTTGGTACGACAACGAGTGGGGTTATTCTAGCCGCGTGATTGACTTAATGCTGTCGATGGCCGAGAAAGACGGAATTTTGAATAATTGATTTTTTGTGAGGTGGCATTTTGCGCGGACTCGCGTGTCCACCCCACAAACAAATTCCTATGATTTTTTGTGGAACGGGTTCGCGTACCCGTTCCTGAGAATAGTACCTCATGTGAGTTATACCAATTTAATATGAAGCTGCATAGAATAAAGCTTCCAGAATGAAAGTGTAAGAAGATAGTGAACTGATTTCT
>NZ_JAUBRO010000043.1:0-62861 GCF_036701945.1 Microcoleus sp. MON1_C1
GGAAGCTCTCTCTAAATTCACCAGAATTTCTACTCAGCTAACGCTGAGTAAATTTGTGCTTAGTCTAAACTCCAATTAGATGCTCTGGATAATAAATCTGCGCTTGAAGATTGGCTTGAACATACATTTAATTTAAGCTGTTCAGTATATGATGAACTCTCTAATGATCCTCCCAGAGATGAGCAAACTATACTAAGAGACAAACAAAGATTTGAAAAAATTTCACTCAGATTTCATGGCCGAGCTATCTACCGCGAAGTAGCTACAGACCGATATTGGTATGTAGATAATTTACATTCCGGGAAATCCGCTCACTTAGAAGTGTTTGATAAAGCTAAATCTCATGTTGGAGAAGCTGATATAGAAGGCAACATTGATGAGTGTAAACGAGATCACAAGAAACTATTAGACATTAATTGAATCGCCAGACCCGATGACCCAACACCCCCGCAATGAAACTATTTGCCCCGCCACACTTCCCACAGCGCCGGTGGCTGCCGAAATAAAATTAATGTCGTCGGCTTTGACTTCTACCAAATTCAACCCAACCCAAGCAATCATGCCGGTCATGCCGAGGGTGCCGAGGTAAACCGAAAGCAAAAATTTAGCCGTAGCGAGAATACTTTGCTATTGGGACTTAAACAAATTATGGGCTAAAATCGGCTGGTATTCCACTATGGGAAAGGGATTTGGATCGGGGTAAATGAGGTTCAAACCTAGTCGCAGGAAGGAAAAAGACGAAGAGACCTTAATTTGCCTTTACGACTGGCTTTGAGGCTATTTTCAAGATAACTTTTGTCTAAGTCCCCCTATTGCATTTTCCTTCTTCCTTGTGCTAGTAGAATCCATACTACAGCAAAAGCGTTAAAGTGAACAAAAAAACCTGTCTCAAATTTAATGGCTGCCCCAATTTCTCCCGATCGCCGTTTTTTAAAATATCGAATTGCCCTGCTCATCAGTATAATCGTGATTATCCCTTTAGGTTACATAGTGAGATTTTCTCGTGGCCCTGCACCGGAATGGTTCAACGACTCTTTTGGGAGCATAGCTTATGAGGTATTTTGGATTTTGCTGGTAGTTCTGATCTTGCCGCGATTTTCGCAAATTAGGGCGGCTGTAGCTGTGTGTCTAGCTACCTGCGGACTAGAGTTTCTCCAACTGTGGACACCTCCGTTTTTACAAGCAATGCGAGCTACTTTACCCGGAAGGCTGATTTTGGGAAATCACTTTACTTGGTCAGATTTTATCTCTTATTTTGTGGGGAGTTTTTTAGGTTGGTTGTGGGTGCGATGGCTTCATTTCACTTGTTTCCGCTTGTAAGTTGTACTGCATTTAAATTGTATATTTCCCTGACCAGAGTCAAAAGGGTCACATCCTCTCCCCATCGGACTCTATCCCCATCTCTCGAACGCCATAGACAATCTAGATGCACAAAAGCTTAATGATATGGTTGCGATTATTTTCACCCAATTCTAAGCGATCTGGTTAACTTAGAATTGAGAATTTTTAGGAGTTGAAGTGGGAGCTATATTTCCGCGATCGCGCCATAGCAACAACGGAATGCTTAACGTTCCTAAAATCATCACAGTTCCAGTCAATATCCAAACTAGCACACGATTTGGGCGATAATCACCTCGCTCAATTTGCCAGAATACTCGATTATAACGCCATGCTGCTAAGGCAATCACCGCAATCCCCAAAACGACCAGACTTAGCCCTAAAGTTTCGGAGTTGAAGAAGGGAGGGGAGGAAACTTCTTGCTGAGTCACTGTAGCTTGAAATTGGCGGAGAAATAAACTGAACCGACTGATCGCAAACCCAAAACCAATTAAAGCGAGTGAAGTTCGTAGCCATGCAAGAAACGTGCGTTCATTTGCCTGATGTTCCCGCTGTCGGTCTATTTTAGCACCCTTGTTCATCAACGCTACCTTTATAAAATATCTTAAGCTTTCCCTCGTTGATTATTGTTTCAGTTGAGATTGCGGAGGGAAGTATCGCTATTGCGATCGTGATTCATCACCAAAAAATATAGTATCAGTAAATCGACAAAAAAGCGATCGCCTCCATCTCTACCAACAGAAAATAAGAGGACACAGCATTGCTGTGTCCCTACAAATACCCCAGTTATAATCCAGTTTAAAAAGACTTAGCCGCACCGCCGGACTGATCCTTTTTCTCCAACCAATCCTGACCCAATCTGATTGTCACATCCGACTGCAAAGAACCGGTACTCTCAACCAACACATCTCCAAAACCCAAAAACTGGCGAATTGCTTGAGCACCTTTAATATCGCCCTGTTGAGCTACTAGAGTAGTTACCTCCAGCGGTTCGGGCCAAGCTTTATAAACCTGAACATTCCGATAACCGGCTTGAGTCAAATTATTGACAAAAGCTTCAACAGCCGATGGATCTCCGGTAGCATCTTGAATCGCCACCTTCAGAAAAGTCGAATCAGCATTCTCAATTTGCCAAGTATTTTGGCCGAAGTCAAAATGTTCTGCCACCAGAGTTTCGATGCCATATTGGTCTGGCAACCAAAAACTTGACTTGTAGTCCTTAGAATCGCTAAATTTACCGGGAACCATCAACATCTGCACGCCAGCGCGATCGGTTTGAGTAGCAAAACCAGCCAAAGCCACCAATTCTTCTATACTCAAATTCGTGTCAAGGTGAGATTGAATCACCGACAAAATCTTCGGTAGTCGAGACAGCAAACCTACATTAACTTCCTGTTCCACAAAAGCCCGCATCAACAATTGTTGGCGCTGCACCCGCCCGATATCGCCCAAATCGTCGTGCCGGTAAAGCAAATATTGCACGATTTGTTCGCCGTTTAGTTTCTGCTTGCCCGCCTTTAAATCTATATATAAATGCTGGCTTTCATCGGTATACTTCATGTCTTTAGGGACATTAATAGTAATGCCACCAAGGGCATCTACCAAACTTTTTATGCCATGAATATTAACTGTGACATAGCGGTCAATTCCCACACCGCCCAGGAGTCCGCTGACTGACTTCGCTGACGAAGCCGGGCCACCGTAGTAATTAGCTTCGTTGATTTTCACCTCGCCCCTGCCTTCAACATAGGTACGGGTGTCTCGCGGAATGGAAAGCACGCTTAACTTTTTATTTTGAGGGTCAAACCTAACCAACAGCATGGTATCGGTTAACCCCTTAAATGAGTTTTCCCAAACCTCGTATCCGACTTGTTTGTTGGCACTTCCTTCGATGTCAGAGGTCAGAACTTTAAGTCCTAAAACTAAAATATTAACTGGGCGAGTCAGCTCGGGCATCTTCATGCTGAGCTTTGCCATGTCGCCTTGAGAAAACACCGCCGCTTCTTCAGGGCTCAACTTTTGTTGCTGAAGCGGCGTTGTAGAAAGGGAGACGGCTAGCAAGGCTCCGGCTGTGGCTGAGAGCATGGCTACTCCAGCCAAACCAAAACCAAAACCCAGCCAGCGGCCTCGATGGGGCTGGGGAGATTTTTTGGTTGCAGGTTGAGCAGTTGATTGTTGGATAGGGTCTTGATTAGGAATTTTTTGAGCTGGCACTGGCTTCCTCACACACAACAAAAATAAAAAAGATAATGGCAATATGTAGTATCAAGCTGAAGACGCAATCAATCAATAGGGTAGGAGCTTAAAATAACCCTAAATTATGATAAATGTTTGCCTACTACTTGCTCGGCTACGCGACTAATTCCGGGCAACCATAGTGGTTGACGCTTCCAGAGGCGAATCATCAGCCCCAGAGCAACGATGAAATAGCTGGTTGTTAGCAGGCTACTCATTAATAACATGGGAAGTGTCGGAGATTCCGCAGAAATCGCTCCAGCTTCTAAAAGAATATGTCCTAAGAGCCAACTAAAAGCAAGGGCAATTGCCAAGCGGCTGACGGCTTTGCGTTCGGGACTACCCTGACGGCGGTAAAGAGTCCACAGGGCGGGGAAAAAGCCGATGACTGGGATCATTAATACAAACAGACTGGCACGATCGAGTTCAGGATTTTCTAAGGGATCTGTTCTTTTCATAATTCGGTACTCAAAATTGGCAGAAGGTCAGATTTTGCACAAAAGTTATTTGTTAGAGGGAAAATTTATATCCTAAACCAAAATTCGGAGACCTGGGGTGGTGCGATCGCCAAACTTGTCTGTCAGAGGCAAAATTTTTCTGCCCTCCCAATCTCGCGACCGATCGTTGGCAACTTTTCGACCCGGAGACCCGTATTTTGATAAACTGGATACAGCACAGCAGTCAGGAGAACAGACTTAGCCATGACCCAATCCCAAAAACCCATCGTTATTGCTCCATCCATATTATCAGCCGATTTTAGCCGTCTTGGAGAAGAGATTCAGGCTGTCGATCGAGCTGGGGCTGACTGGATTCACGTAGATGTGATGGACGGTCGCTTTGTTCCTAATATTACTATCGGGCCGCTGATTGTTGAGGCAATTCGCCCTGTTACTACCAAGGTGATCGATGTCCACTTGATGATTGTGGAGCCCGAGAAGTACGTCGAGGACTTCGCTAAGGCTGGTGCTGACATTATTTCGGTTCACGCGGAACACAATGCTTCGCCTCACTTGCACCGCACCCTCGGCCAAATTCGGGAATTGGGCAAAATGGCTGGTGTGGTTCTGAATCCTTCGACGCCGCTGGAGTTGATCGAGTACGTGCTGGAACTTTGCGATTTGGTGCTGATTATGAGCGTCAATCCGGGCTTTGGCGGTCAAAGTTTTATCCCGGCTGTTTTGCCGAAAATTCGCCAGTTGCGTAAAATGTGCGACGACAAGGGCCTCGATCCTTGGATTGAGGTAGATGGCGGTTTGAAGGGGAACAATACTTGGCAGGTTCTGGAAGCAGGCGCAAATGCGATCGTCGCTGGTTCTGCTGTGTTTAAGGCGAATGATTACGCAGCCGCGATCGAGGGTATCCGCCACAGCAAGCGTCCGACTCCTGAGTTGGCTGCGGTTTAATCAAAGATTTTTCGAGTTTTTCTGGTTTTTCTCGTTCCCAGCCTGCTTTGGCTGGGAACGATTTTTTAGACTCAGTTTCCAAGAGTCATGAATTACTTATTTGGAGACAGAGGCGAGAATGCTTTCCATCTCAGAAAGCTCGATCGCGCCGGAGAAAGTTTGGCCGTTCATAATAAAAAATGGAGTGCCTTCAATGCCCAGTTGTTGAGCGAGTTGCACGTCTTTCCCAATGGCGGCTTCGGCAGCGGGGCTGTTGCGATCGGTGTTAAATTTATCTAATTTTAGATTGAGCTTTTGGGCGATCGATCCGTACAATGGCTCGCCTAACTCTTTCTGCCCTTCAAACAAAGCGCTGTAATATTCCCAGAATTTGCCCTGCTGTTGGGCAGCCCAAGCTGCTTTAGCTGCTGGCAGCGCTTGAGGGTGAATTGAAGTCAAGGGAAAATGCTTGTAAGCTAAAGTAACTTTGTCCTGGTGTTTTGCCATAAACTGCTTGACAGTATCGTGAGCGCGCGCGCAAAACGGACATTGAAAGTCAGAGAATTCTAAAAGTACAATTTGCTGGGAAGCTGAGCCGGTGCTGGGAGAATCCCCGATCGCAGATTTGGGATTAGTTTTCATCTCCTGCAAAAATGACTGCTGCGCTGCTTTAAGAGACTGCTGCTGCTGTTGCTGGTACGCTTGTACCGACTCTATAATTGCTTGCGGGTTTTCGCGGATAATCTGCAATACTTGCTCTTTCAACTTGGGATCGGCTGAATTGCCAGCCGCTGACTGCGCGGGGGAACAACCGATAAATACCAGGCAACTTGCCAGGAGTACAGCCAAGCAGAAAGCTTGCTGGCTGCGGAGTTTTCGCCAAATAGTGGATACGTTCATCTTTTTTTCTGATTCACGGCAACACTTAATCCTACATTTAATTTTGCGGAGTGTCAGGTATACCGCAGTTTACTGTTGTGCAGCTATTTTTAGCTTTGAGCAATAATTAATAATTCGTAATCGGTAATTGGCAAGGTTTTTTACTTACCCGAACAGCTACCACCCCAATAATTAAGATTTAAACAATCGGGATTTAGTATTATAATATTATGTTACGTTGAACGACCGCCATCAAAGATGCTGGTAGTGAGGACTAAAGTTTGAGTGAGTTTTATGATGACTAAAATCCTCCCTAAAAACGCGATCGCAGTTATTTTACTACAAGACTAAATATAAAAGATAAAAGGGCGATCGCCAGAGCGATCGTCCTTTTATATACTGCACGTATTATCAGCTTTTAAACTGGTCTGAATCCGAGACTATTTGCGGTTGTTGAGCCATTTAGCCGCAACTATTCCCAAAATACCCGCAACAACTGGATTGCCCAAAAACTTCATCAAACTCGGCTGTTCGGCCAGCACTTCTTGGAAAATATCCGGATGATTGTGATAGGTAAACGAGGCCAGCTTGGTAACATCGTCAGCATTCATGCGGCTGGCGTGGTGGGTAGAAAGTCCTAGCTGCTTTTCCAATTTGCGATCGTCCAATCCTCTCTTCCCCAAATGCTTGAAGAATTCCCGCGCTACCTCGTCGCGTTCGTTTGGCTTAATTTGGGCGATCGCCTTTTGCAATTCCGGTTCCAACTGAGCCGGCGGGAGGGAGTCGTGATTCAGAGAACGCCCGAATAATTGTTTGCGCTGAGCGGGGGAAGTTCTCTGAGCAAAATCGTCAAAGTTTTCGTAATCTTCACCCGTTGTCTCGGGCATCATTTCTCGATCTCCCTGGGCCAAATCTTTCATGATTTGACTCTTGTAATTATCGCTGCTACTCATGGTAAATCTTTTCCACTCTAGACAACAGTTTTGTCTTTATTTGATATTGTTTCGCCTTCAAAAAACTGCGGAATATTAAACCGTCGCGCGGCTTTAATTTAAGCTTTCTAACCAGGTCAAGACTTGTATTCAATTTGATTTGATTGCTGGTCGTACTTAGCCGTCAAAATCAGTTTTTTGTCAGGAGCGTAAACCAAAACACTTACATCCTGATTTGGGAAATTGCGGTGAAAACCTTGTGCTAAAGATTTCGCCAAATCTTTCACTTCAGTGGGGCGAACTTGCGGGGTAATTACAACTCCCAATTTGTTATTGTCGCGCACGTAAGCATCCTGAACCAGGCCCTGAGCCGTCAATGTTACCCATTTACCAAAATCTTGACCTGCGGCGGTGTTACCACGTTCTAGCTGCGCGTAATAACCCTGACTGTCGCCAATTGCTACAGGTACATCACTCGGTTTTTGGGTTGAAACGCTGGGCGCGCAGGCAGTCGTAACAGCCAGCATTAAAACCAAGACTAAGCCCGCAATTATTTTGCGACTATGCTGCAATAAACTCACCTTTTTTCCTCCGTTCAGAAAACATTTGGCATAATTGAAAGGGTCAGGTTGCTCGACCCTCTCAATTAGTATTAGGCTTAGTCTAGTTTCTTTTTGAGCTCATCTTTTACATCTTCGATCGCATGACCAGCTTCAGCTTTTGCTTGCTTGGCTTTGCCTTCTGCTTTATCCTTCGGGTCGCCAGTAACATTGCCTAGGGCTTCTTGAGCAGCGCCTGCGATGTTGTTGCCAGTTGCCTTTGCTCTATCTTCAGTGCTCATGGGTTTCTCCCTATCTTTATCTAATCAGACATTTTTTACTTAATAAACTCATCATAGGTAACTAAGAGCTGCGTTGCACTCTACCTCTAGGAAGAAACAATGAAGAAAAAACGAAGAGGGAACATGGAAGATGGAAAAATAATTTTTCAATTTTAGAGGGACTGCCACTTTCATACTTACCGGCTTTTTTTACCGTTTCTGCTGGCTGCAATCAAGTATTTTTGTAAAAAACTGCTGGATGGTCGCCCGTGCGTCCAAGACTATTTTTTTAAACCCAAAATAATTTATAACTTTTAAATTTTATTTAATTCTGCCTTAAAAAAGCGGGTGTGGGCAAGACCGCATCTTACCCACACCAGAAAAAAATTCGTATTAGTTTTAATCTACCTTGTGATGACATTCTTCATCTATTCTGTGCTGAAGTTCTTCTTTCAACTGTTCGACAGCGCGCATAGTTTGAGCATCTTCTTTTTTTTGCTGACCGAGGGCTTTTTCTGTTTCCTCCCCGAGCAATATTTCCCGGGACTTTGGTAGGGTGACTTGATTCTCGCTACCAGTGTGGGTCGCGTTTTCTTCAGTATTCATTACTTTTTCCCTTATTGTTTGCAAAATTTATTTTTAACAAAGGTACTTAGAAGTTAACCTTATGTTTATTATAAGGGAAATCACGAAGATTTCCCTCTGTCTGAAGGGAGATAGGGGATGGTGAAGAGTTTTGAGTTTTATAGTTAAGATAAATTACGGAAACTTCCATTAGCCCCAAAGGAGATAGGGGAAGGGGAATAGTGCGTGAGATTGCTTGGTGAGTCGCAAGGCACGGGCAGTGAATGAGTTGGGGAAATGGGAGGAGGGGGGATAATTTTTCTGCGGCGCGATCGCCATAAGTACCTTTTGTGGTTTGTTTGATGAGGCTGTTTCGAGATCCGTAAAAGATGAAGAGAGAAATAGGCGACAGATTTAGTGCAGACTTAAGTCAGATGTAGAGCAGTTTGACCGTTAAAATCAACACGGTGCCGCAATTGGCAAGTTGTGTGACGCTCGGGTTAAATAATCTGCTAAACAAGACTTAGCCTCAAGGCTAACTTCCTGCCGGAGCGAACTAAAATTTCTGTTATTAGTAAAAAGTATCTAAAACCCTATGGGAGCAAGGAGCAGTAACCCCCTCGAAGCAGCCGGCCCGACTCGTAAGCCGATAAAAATAGGCGTGTTGCATTCGCTGACGGGCACGATGTCCATCAGCGAAATTTCTGTTAAAGATGCGACGCTGTTGGCTGTTGAGGAAATTAATGCGGCGGGAGGGGTGCTCGGACGCCCCTTGGAAGCGGTTATAGAAGATGGAGGCAGCGATTTGCAGACTTTTGCTCAAAAAGCTAAGCAATTGCTCTTAGAAGCGCCGGTGGCGGTGGTATTTGGCTGTTGGACTTCGGCGAGCCGCAAAGCTGTACTGCCTGCTTTCGAGCAGGGCCAAGGGTTGCTGTTCTATCCGGTGCAGTATGAAGGGCTAGAACAGTGTCCGAATATTTTCTACACTGGTGCTGCCCCGAACCAACAGATTGTGCCTGGGGTGAATTACTTGCTGGCACAGGGGAAGCGGAAAATTTTCCTGTTGGGTTCGGACTATCTCTTTCCCCGGACGGCAAATCGGATTGTGAAAGCTCAACTGGCGGCACAGGGGGGAGAGTTGGCGGGGGAAGTGTATCTGCCGCTGGGATCGAGGGAAGTGGGCGAGGCGATCGCACATATCTTAGCAGTGAAACCGGATGCTATTCTCAACACTCTCAACGGGGACAGCAATGTGGCTTTTTTCCTTCATCTGCGGGAAGCTGGCGTAAAACCCGAGGATTTGCCCGTGATGTCGGTCAGCGTAGCAGAAGAAGAAGTGCGGGCGATCGGGCCGTCCAATATTGCTGGACATTTGGTGGTTTGGAACTATTTTCAAACGGTGGATACACCGGAAAATCGTAAATTTGTCAAGGCTTATAAAGCCCGATACGGGGAAAATCGAGTCACCGATGACCCGATCGAAGCGGCTTATTTGGGCGTTTACCTGTGGAAGCAAGCAGTAGAAAAAGCTGGTTCGACAGATGCGGTTAAAGTCAGGGCGGCTGCTAAAAATATTGAGTTTGCAGCGCCCTCGGGCAAGGTAAAAATAGATGCCCAAACTCAGCATATCTGGAAAACAGTGAGGATTGGCAAGGTGAGGGCAGACGGTCAAATTGAGGAGATTTGGAATTCGGGCGCACCGGTGCAGCCAGATCCTTTTCTCAAGGGCTATCCTTGGGCGGCGGCACTTGCTACGAGGGGGATTTCTCTGGGAACTCGGGCGTCTTTGAGCGGGCTGTTTGTCATCTTGGTACTCATAACTTGGATGGCGGTGGGAGTCGGGTGGATGGGTTCTGTGGATATGAAGAACTATTTGCTGGCAATAGAGGCTGCCTCAGATCCGGCGGCGGGGGTTTCTGAGGCAGCAAAGGCGGTGCTGGTGCAGCAAACTCTCTTTGTGGCGAGTCGAACTCAGCACTGGCTGATGGGGGCTTTGGTTTTGAGTTTGATCGCGGGGACAGTGGGTTTTGTGTCGGTGTCGGCAATTATTCGGAATCTCGGCTTGCTGCGGGAAACTGCCGAACAGATGGCGAGCGGTGATTTGACGGCTCGCTCGCCTGTTGTTTCTAATGACGCCATCGGGGTGCTATCTTCTACTCTCAATACCATGGCTCAGCAAATTAACAGTTTGCTCAACGGTTTGGAAGTGCGGCAGCGGCAGCTAGAGGAACGATCGGAGGAATTGGAAGTCGCTAAGAATGCTGCCGAAGCTGCCAACCGGGCGAAAAGCACTTTTTTGGCCAATATGACTCACGAGTTGCGGACGCCCTTGAATGCGATTATTGGGTACAGCGAGCTGCTGCAAGAAGAGGCTCTGGAACTCGGCGAAGAAGAGTTTGTGATGGATTTGGCAAGCATTAATATGGCCGGCAAGCAGTTGCTCACCATTATTAGTGACATCCTGGATATTTCTAAAATTGAAGCAGGAAAGATGACTCTTTTCTTGGAGACTTTTGATGTGTTGAATTTGCTGGAGCAGGTTGTCACTACTGTTCAACCCCAGCTAGCGAAAAATGGCAATACTTTGATTGTCAATTGCGATCGCAATATTGGCACGATATACTCCGATTTGTCAAAGCTGCGGCAAGCGCTGTTGAATTTGGTGACCAATGCTACTAAGTTTACCGATCGAGGCAAAATTACGATTAATGTTTGGAAAGAAGAAGGGGAGGTTTTGCCGATCGGCAATTCCGAAGAACTCTCGGCAGATCCTTCTCGGTGTCAACAGCCTTCGATCGTCTTTCAAGTAACCGATACCGGCATCGGCATGACTGAGGATCAGGTGTCGAGGCTGTTCGGAGCTTTCGCTCAAGCGGACAATTCTACTACCCGCAAATACGGAGGCACCGGTTTGGGGCTGACAATTAGCCGGAAATTTTGCCAGATGATGGGCGGAGACATTACCGTTGAGAGCGAATTTAATTGCGGTTCTAGTTTTACCATCCGGTTGCCGATTGCGGTTACAAGCCCGAAAGAACCGCAGGACGAGCGAGAAATCCCAGAAATTGAGGCCGAGCCTTCCCAGGATTTAGACACGAGTGCAGAAGCGACAGAAGCGAAGCAAAAAGCAGTGGGAGCGCAACCGCTGGATCTGCCCGATGCTGCTACTGTGCTGGTGATTGACGACGATCCGGACGCGCGGGATTTGATGACTCGCTGCTTGTCGAAACAGGGATTTCGGGTGCGATCGTCGGCTAGCGGTCAAGGGGGGCTTCTGTTGGCTAAGGAGTTGCTGCCCGACGCGATTATTCTAGACGTGATGATGCCAAGTATGGACGGCTGGGCGGTGCTGTCGGCGTTGAAAGCCGATCGAGATTTGGTTGATATTCCAGTGATTATGATAACTTTTTTGGACGACCAAAATCAGGGTTGGGAATTGGGAGTGGCGGAGTATGTGAGGAAGCCTGTGGATTACAAGCGCTTTGCTGCTTTATTGAGTAAATATCAGGGTATCGAGAAGTAGTTAGTTGACTGTTGGCAGTGGTTATTAGTTATTAGTTATTAGTTATTGGTAGCAGATGACAACTAACAACTAACAACTAACAACTGACTAATTAATCTAAGAAGCCCATTAATGTTGAGCTATCGTCAATTTCGTTTGAGGCAATTGGTCGATTTCCTCCCATTGTGGAGTAAACTTCATCAATGTGCAGAGTGCTCATGCCAATAGGGCGGGCACCGGACATACTGAACATTTCGCTGACTTGCATGGCGCTGGAGCCGATCGGGCGATTGCCGAGTGTAGCAACCACTTCAAAGTCGCTGGATTCGACCGGGCGATTGCCTACAGTGCCGTAGGTTTCGCTGAGGTGCAGGGTGCTAGTGCCGATCGGGCGGTTCCCCGAAATCGAGACGGTCTCGCTGATGGTAAAATCGTCTGGGCCGACGGGGCGGTTGTCATGCAGGAGTTGCGGGCGATAAAGTTGAATTCCTGTTGCTTTGGCATCCGTGGGTTCTGTCGCTTGGCTTTTGGAACCTGCTTTGCCACGGCGGGCGAGTGCTTTGCCTTTGCCTGTACCTGTGCTCCTCGTATCCATAATTCTTTTCCTCGCTTATTGCTATTGATTGCTGGGTTCGGACAACTGCTTTTCTTGGCTTTCTGCTTTCTATTTGGGCCGATGATTAAAATAATATTACAAAGTCTAACTATTTTCTGAGAGAAATTGCAGAATCTCTGCATTTTTGTTAAGATTTATGGGTAATAGCTACATTTTCCTATGGTAACTGCGGCAGCATCTTTTCAATTGCAAGCGCCCTTCCAGCCCACAGGCGACCAACCGCTAGCGATCGAGCAACTTGTCAAAGGCATCGAAGCGGGCGATCGATTTCAAACCTTACTCGGTGCCACAGGTACGGGCAAAACCTTCTCCATTGCCTCGGTGATTGAAAAAGTCGGCAGACCCACCTTAGTCCTAGCACACAACAAAACCCTGGCAGCTCAACTCTGCAACGAACTGCGAAATTTTTTCCCGAACAATGCAGTCGAATACTTTGTCAGTTATTACGACTACTACCAACCTGAAGCATACATCGCTGTCACCGATACTTTCATTGAGAAAACGGCAGCAATTAACGACGAGATCGATATGTTGCGGCACTCAGCCACGCGATCGCTCTTTGAACGCCGCGACGTAATTGTAGTTGCTTCAATTAGCTGCATCTACGGTTTGGGAATGCCCGCAGAATACCTGAAAGCATCTATCCCTTTGCGAGTAGGAATGCAAGTCAACCAGCGGCAAATTTTGCGCGATTTAGTTAACGTCCAATACAGCCGCAACGACATAGATTTAGGCAGAGGCAAATTTCGCGTCAAAGGCGATGTTTTGGAAATTGGCCCCGCTTACGAAGATAGAATTATTCGCGTCGAATTCTTCGGCGACGAAATCGATGCCATTCGTTACGTTGACCCCGTAACAGGTAAAATCCTGCAAAGTTCAACGGCTTTAAATATCTATCCAGCGCGCCACTTTGTCACAGCCGAAGATAAATTAGAGGCTGCTTGCCAAGGAATAGAACTCGAATTAGAAGACCGACTGGCAGAATTTGAAAAACAAGGTAAACTATTAGAAGCTCAGCGGTTGGAACAGCGCACTCGCTACGATTTGGAAATGCTGCGCGAGGTAGGTTACTGCAACGGAGTCGAAAATTATTCGCGGCATTTAGCAGGGAGAAATGCGGGGGAACCGCCAGAATGTTTGATTGATTATTTCCCGAAAGATTGGATGTTGGTGATAGATGAATCTCACGTCACAGTGCCGCAAATTCGGGGAATGTACAACGGCGATCAAGCGCGCAAAAAAGTATTGATCGAACATGGTTTTCGCTTGCCCAGCGCGGCAGATAACCGGCCTTTAAAAGCAGAGGAATTCTGGGCAAAAGAGAATCAGTGCATCTTTGTTTCTGCTACGCCTGGGGATTGGGAAATGGAAATATCTGAAGGCAGAGTTGCAGAGCAAGTAATTCGCCCTACCGGAGTAATAGATCCGACAATTTTTGTGCGCCCGACGGAAGGACAAATTGATGATTTGTTGGGGGAAATCAAGGAGAGAGTAAGTCGGGACGAGCGAGTTTTGGTGACGACTTTAACGAAGCGGATGGCGGAAGATTTAACCGAATATTTGCAGGAGAGGGCTATTAAAGTCCGGTATTTGCACTCGGAAATCCAGTCGATTCAACGCATCGAAATTATCCAAGATTTGCAGGATGGTAAGTTTGATGTATTGATTGGTGTTAACTTGCTGCGGGAAGGTTTGGATTTGCCGGAAGTTTCGCTGGTGGTAATTTTGGATGCGGATAAAGAGGGGTTTTTGCGATCGGGACGTTCGTTGATTCAAACGATTGGAAGGGCGGCGCGGCACGTTCAGGGACAGGCTATTTTGTACGCGGATAATTTGACGGATAGTATGGTTAAGGCGATCGACGAAACGGATCGACGCCGGGGGATTCAGGTAGCGTACAATAAGATGCACGGGATTACGCCACAGCCGATTGCGAAAAAGCGATCGAGTAATGCGATTTTGGCATTTTTGGATGTGTCGCGCAAGCTGAACTCTCAGCAGTTGGAGGAGGTTTACGAACAGGTAAACGAGTTATCTTTGGATGAGATTCCTCAGTTAATCGGGCGGTTGGAAGCGCAGATGAAGGCGGCGGCTAAGAAGTTGGAGTTTGAGGAGGCGGGTAAATTGCGCGATCGGATTAAGCATTTGCGGGATAAGCTATTGGGACATTAAGTACAATCGAATGAAGGACTCGGCGGTTGAAACCGCTTTGGGGGTGCCAAATCGAATGTACTTCATTTGTCATTCGATTTTGCACCCCCAACTACACAAACAAAACCCGCCTTCGCGGGTTGAAGAATGGGCGGTTGAAATGTTGGGAAACAGTGCGATTGTTCCTTTCGGACTTAGGCATGGGAACCCAGAAACCGGGTTTTTTACGAAAACACTTTGTTCCAGCCCGAAGAATCGGTAGAAAACCCGGTTTCTTCGAGCGAAGTGCGTAAGTCCTGATTTACCTATTTTAGGGATGAATTGGCAGGGCGATCGTACTTTCTATTAGTTGCCTAGTCGGTACGATCCATAATCGCGATCTTGACAATCGGCGTTTGATGAACCATCGTTATCCCAGGCATTTGGCTCCCACTCATATGCACGGACTTTATTTTCCCAAAATTTTACCTTTCCTTGCAGTTCCCGATTTTTCTTCCTCAAGTCGTCTATTTCTTGTTGCAACTCTTGGATAGTTCTGTCCTGTGCTTCTATGTGTTTAAGCAGACTATTGAAAAAGTCTCCGAGCATAGAAAGCGCGAGCGCAATGTTCTCGCTCAGTTGCTTACTCTGAGAACTTCTGACATTACCATCAGTTTGTTGCATTAATGATTGATAGTCGGAGCTATCAAGATCATCAAAGCTATACTTATTCATTAAACTTCTCCTTTTTTTCGCAGCACCACCCATTGAGGTATAGCGCTACGTGTCAAATGTTTCTGAGTTCTGTTTCTGCCACTTCGCCTTTTGGTCGAAACGACCTGAACCCAATCCCATTATAATTGTCCAACCGCGAGTGCGGGAATGCTTGTGCTGTGCAAATTCCCGCACTTTCCACTCAATGACGCTAAATAACGTCCTTCACCTTACCCATAAGAGTGTTGAGGAACTGTCCCCAATATGTGGTGAGATCGTCGTATAGCTCGTTTGGGTTTGGATCCATTGACTGTGCTTTTCCGTAAGCAATAATTAGCAGCGAAAGCGCTTCGACAGTGCGCCGCGCAGCTTTGACGGCTTCTTCGCTAGAAACACTCCCGGCATCTCGATCTGCAATGTCTTTAAGTGGTTCCCACATTTCTCGGTAAAAGCGATGCCGGGTATTCAGTCGGATAATTACTTTACCTGCAAGGTGTTTGACATCAACGAACATATTGCCGGGAAAGTCTACTGACTCAAGGACAATAGGCAACTCCTGGATCTTCTCAAGATACTTAGCCTTGGTAGCCTCGTCGGAGTCTCCAACAACATCCGAGGCTAAGTCATCAAGGATTTGGTTTTCTTCCTCTTTGTCCTGTGGGCCGATTGCTCGACCTTTTGGCATAGTGCGATCGGCATCTTTGACGCGATAGGTAATTGCTGCGTGTTCCCCGTTGTTGTCACGATCTTTCTTAGCAACCTTGCCCCAAGCATCTTCAAGAAGTTTCCGCGCTGTTTTTATGTACTGATCTAGACGACCGCGAATTTTGTCGCGGAGTTCGCCGTGAGGCTCAACACCGCGTTTCACATTCCGAACACCAAAATACTCGTCGAGTGCGGGCTCGAATGAGACTTCGATCCCAATAAAACGGTCGGGTTCGTCAACACCCCTGGGAAACATACGCAGCACATTTGTATATGATATTTCCCGATTCAACCGCACGAAGCTGATACAACCCTGATTGTCAGGTACGCGCAATCGTTTCGCCAGATCGTCGCCTCCGACTCCGCGCCTGCGTGTAACTTCTGGTGGATATAAAGTAACCCGAAGCCTTGCCGTACCAACCCCATCACTAAAGGGGATTTGCTCGTCAGCAATGAGCGTAGCTTCATAGTGTTGGAGGACTTCTTTACCGCGCTTGTTAGCAGACTTTGCTTCATGGCAATGCTTGGTCAAAATCTCGTTACCCCATGTATTTTCCATTAAGAACAGCGGGTCGTGTGCCAGCAGTTTCTTCTCATTAACGACGATGCTGATACCACCGTTGATGAAGTAGCGAAAGATGCGAGACAGTTCCTTCTCAACTTCAAGCCGAAGTTGATCGAAGTTGGGAGCTAACCGTCCATCTTCAAGTCGGTCAACTTTTGACCACACCACCAAGGTGCCTGTGTCTTCTGGTAATAAATCAGCCAAGTCAGAGGGTACGGACTCAGTTGAGGGGGGTTCTAGTCCCACAGTTTGACCGACTTTTTCCTGTGCAAGCGCTTCATCAAGGTCGAAGTAAACGTGCAACCACGATTCTGTTGAACTTTCACGGCTCCAAACATCTATCCGGCGAGCAAAATTTAGAGCAGCTAGCTTGGCTCCGACTCCATATTTGCCCATTGTGCTGGTACTCATGTATCGAGTCGAGAAACCAATCACGAGGTAGCGGTGGAGAATTTCTTCACTCATCCCAGTGCCGTCGTCTGCAATGGCAATCTGGTGAACGCGCTTTTTACGGCCCTTGGTATCGTCTTCGTCTAACCGAATCTGAATTTTATTCGCTTTAGCCTCGATACTGTTGTCGATTACCTCGCCAAGGGCTGTAGGCAAATTATGGCCGGAGTCGCGAAGGGACAGCAAAGCTTGCCCCGTCTGAATCATTGGGAGTCGGGTGTCCTCGCTAGTTTGTCCAGCAATTTGCTGACTTTGACGATTCTCAAAAGTACGTTTTGTCATTTATTTATCTCCTTTTGGCAACGCTACCCATTAATCGGTGCAGCGCCACATTTGAAATGTTTCTAGGTTCTGTTTGTGCTGTTCCGCCTGCTCAGTCGAAGCAACCTGAACCTTCTACGATTATAATCTGCAATTGGGAGTTTGAAAAGATTTTTGTAAGGGAAATTTCTGCCCCCTAACTTGGGATTAACTAATTTGATGTCTATTGGAGATAATTTATCTGACGAGTTACTAGCTGAAGTCTGCAACTTTGCCGAGTTTTTGCAGGAAAAGCAGCAAAAAGTGCGCTCGCCTTAAGCTTTTGCGCGATCAACGGTTAAGTCATTAGAGGAGGGAAATCAACCAGTAAAATATCGCGGATGGTAAATGTATTAGCCAGGCTTATTGCTGTACCATTTCGTCTTCAAGAATAACGGCATCTACTCCCGGTATATAGCGCACGGGTTGACCAAGCTTCATGGGGTCTACATCTCCCCATTAAAAATGCCTGACTTGCAAGATTGTTGAGTTCGGGATGCTATAGCCACGATCGCCTCTCTCTCTTCCATTTCCTCTGCGTCAAGAGCAAATATCCTCACAGCAATTTGACCAATAACGGTAGATGATCAGAACCAATATCCGAACCAATTACACGCTCAACAATTCTAATTGATTTACTGTGCAAACAATGCTCGCTCGGAATCCTCAACAATGAAGGCCCGCGAGAAGGCTAGGTTGTTTGCAAACCCAAACCTAATTAAGAATTGACTAAATGACTGTCAGCTTAAAACTGACGAAATCCACCAGACCAATGAGTTGAATTCAAATCGCCGATCGCAATTACTTCTCTTTTCTGTTCTTGCTGCTGATAAATATTCCAGTTGGGAATCTCATTGTCGAGCGGTCAACTATAGGATAACCACAACCTACATATTAAAAAAACGGTAAGTTGGGCGAAGTGAAACGTAGGGTTCGTTACCTCAACCCAACCTACTAATAAACTTACGGTGTCGGATTCGGATACTTAGCGTGCACCGCATCGATTTCCGCTATAATCTCCCGATCCAAATTGACCTCCAAACTACCGATATTTTCCTCCAACTGTTCGAGACTTGTTGCACCAATAATTGTGCTAGTTACAAACCAGCGCGATCGCACATACGCCAAAGCCATCTGCGCCGGACTTATCCCATGTTTCCCCGCAATCTCAACATACGCTTTCACCGCATCGTTCAGATTAGTTTTATCGTAACGCTGGCCGAATCCCGCGAATAAAGCCAACCTAGAATTTTCGGGAATTCCCTTCAAGTATTTACCCGTTAACAGCCCAAATCCCAAAGGACTATAAGCCATCAATCCCACATTCTTAAAACGGCAAGTTTCTGCTAAATTTAGGTGAAATGTCCGATTGCTCAAACTGAAAGCATTCTGAATCGAAACAACTTTCGGCAAGCCGTGTTTTTCAGCCAACGTGCAAAACTCGCAAACTCCCCAAGGCGTCTCGTTGCTCAAACCCAAATAGCGGATTTTGCCAGCTTTAATTAAGTCAGCAAATACCTCTAACTGTTCCAAAATCGGTACTGTTTCGTGCTCTTGGGCGATGTCGTAATCCGGCGCGCCAAATAGCGGGACGTAGCGATCGGGCCAGTGGATCTGATAGAGGTCAATGTAGTCAGTTTGCAAGCGCTTCAGGCTGTCATTCAGGGCTTTTTCGACATTTGGGCGATCGATCTGATTTTTCCCTTCCCGAATCCACTTTAATCGAGTGCTTCTGCCCGCCACTTTAGTCGCTATAATGACTTTATCCCGCTGCTGTTTCGCCAACCATTCGCCGATATATTCCTCTGTTTTCCCCTGAGTTTCCGCCTTTCCAGGGACGGGATACATTTCTGCCGTATCGAAAAAGTTGATGCCTCTATCGATCGCAAAATCGAGCTGTTGGGCCGCTTCCTCAACGGTGTTCTGCTGGCCGTAAGTCATCGTACCCAAACAGATTTCAGATACTGATAAGTCGCTGTCGCCGAGTTTTTTGTATTCCATGATTGCGATTGCTGCAAAATTATCTTCTTCTATATTACCGAAAAACTTTCCTTTAGTTGAGCGCTCAAAAAAAAGTAGGTGAAGCGCAGCTATTCCGTAAAAAATCTCCCTTTTCCCTCTTTTACTCTGCGTCCTCTGCGGTTAAAAAAAAATCAAATGCTATCCGCACTAAAATGTTAATATAAAGAATTATGCCTCGATAGTTTATGAGTAACCGCCCGCCAAAAGTTCCGTTTGTAAACTTCTCATTGCAACACCAACCAATTCAATCGCAAATAGCAGAAGCTATTAGAAAAATCATCCAGGAAGGAGACTTTATTTTAGGCCATGCACTCGCAGAATTTGAAACAGCATTTGCAGCAGCTTCAGGAGTAAAATACGGCGTAGGAGTGGCTTGTGGAACAGATGCGATCGCTCTGGGACTGCAAGCTTGCGGCATTAATCCGGGCGACGAAATTCTCATACCCGCTAACACTTTTATCGCCACCGCGATCGCCGTCCTCCAAGCCAAAGCTATACCTATTCTTGTAGATTGCGACCCGGAAACCGCCCTGATTGACCTCACAGCAGCCGAAACAGCAGTTACCTCGAAAACTAAAGCAATTATCCCCGTCCACCTCTACGGTCAAATGGTGTCGCCCCGGCAGCTTTTAGATTTTGCAAACCGCCACGATTTAATCATATTTGAAGATGCCGCCCAAGCGCACTTAGCCCACAGAGAAGGATACCGCGCGGGTTCCATTGGTAAAGCAGCAGCATTCAGCTTTTATCCCAGCAAAAACCTCGGTTCTTTTGGCGACGGCGGGATGTTAATTACTAACGATCCAGAACTAGCAGAAAAAATGCGAACTCTCCGCAATTACGGAGCACCCAGTAAATATTTGCACACAGAAATTGGCACCAACAGCCGCCTCGACAATTTGCAAGCTGCCGTGCTCAATGTTAAATTGCCTTACTTAGAAAAATGGAATAGCGATCGCACCGACGCCGCCCAACACTACAATACTCTACTAGCACCATTGAAACACAAAGGCATTGTACCGATCGCCAACCACAGCAGCAGCGGTCACATTTATCACCTCTATGTGATCAAAATTACTGAGGAAAGCTCGATCGACCGCAACACCCTTCAGGAAAAACTCGCCCAACACGGCATTCAAACAGGCATACACTATCCCCTACCTTGCCACCTGCAACCCGCCTACCAAAACTTAGGCAATCGGGGCGACTTCCCCCGCGCAGAAACCCTGTGCCAACAAATTTTATCATTGCCAATGTATCCCGGATTGAGCAATACTCAGATCGAGCAAGTTGTTCGGGCGATCGTACTATCATTGAATTGCTAATTGTTCATAAAATTTATGCGACAGGTGTTTCAAGCAGTAAGGTGCGGTTCTCAAAGCGTTTTGGTGGGGAATTAATAAATCTTTAACTCACAGTTTAAAACCCGAAAGCGTTGCGAATCCAGCGCGGCAATCTTAAAACTTCTCAAACCATGCACATCCAGCGCAGAATTCGCATTGTTTTCAAGCGATACCTCCTGGCGGAAGGTATCACGGTACTCCTAGTGCTGCTGTACGCCCCCCTGCTATTACACTGGTACGACGGCTGGTTTAACAAAAGCATCAGCCTCGAACACGAATATTTCAGCCACGGACTAATTGGTTTGCCCTACGCAGCTTATACTGCTTGGATGAACCGAAAGTGCTGGCGCAGCTTGCCCAACTCACCGCATCCTTTGGGAGGCTTTTTGCTGGTACTAGCCACGCTTTTTTATCTGAGTCGCTTGAGCGATTTAGTAAATTTATCCCTGCCCGTAATGCTGGTCAGCATTTGCTTATCTTTAAAAGGAATTCCCGGCTTGAAATTGCAGGCGATGCCGCTTTTATTCGTATTTTTCGCCTCGCCCAACCACATTCCTTACCTCATTGAACCCTACGCCTTGCCGTTGCAGAAATTCATTGCTGAAACATCAGGATTGATATTAATTAAGGTTGGTCTCAACGTGAGAGTGGAAGAAATTTATCTGTACGTAAACGATCGCATTGTAGAAGTTGCTCCGCACTGTGCAGGCTTGAAAATGCTGTTTACCAGTCTTTACGTCAGCTTAATTCTGCTAGATTGGACGGGAGTTTGGAGTTCTCACAAAAGAAGCATTTTGTTTTTAGTTAGTACATCCATCATTAGCATCACTTCCAACATTGTCCGCAACACTTTGCTCACTTACTTTCACGGAACCGACAGAGAGGGGCTTTTTACTTGGTTGCACGCCGGATGGGGCGGAGACTTGTATTCCGCTTGTATACTAGGCTTATTGGTACTTCTCCTCAACGGGGTGGAAAAGTATTTTCCAAGCCAGTCTAGCAATTAATGAAACAGATGATTTCAGCACGGAAATTACTGCGGCGGTATCAATTATCTAAAATTATGATACTGGTGTTTTTGCTGATACTGGTTGGGGTAGTAGCAATTCCAGGCTACGCGACAGGAAGGTGGCCTTGGACAAACCCGCCAACTGTTGCAAACCTCAAGCAATTGAAAAGTTTGCGCCAAAACGGGATGACACTTCCCGGGTGGCAGGTGATGCGGGTCCAGAATAACGTCCAAATTGGCGGTCACAGATGGTTAGCTGAAGAAATTAAAAATGATCGAACAGTTGCCATTTTATTGCTGTTGCCTCAAAATGACCCCAAAAACCAGCCCCAGGTAGAATGGTTAGATATCGATGGATTTCACCGGTGGCAAACAGATTCTCATCGCACTTTGAGGTTTACAGTTAAATTAGCGCCCATACCCGACAAGCCGCCCTCTACCGTCGAGGCCCGGTTTTTCCGAAGCTGGAATCCCCAACAAACTTTTGCTGTCATGCAGTGGTACGCTTGGCCTAACGGTGGTTCTCCAGCAACCAGCCGTTGGTTTTGGGAAGACAGCATTGCTAGACTGTCGAACCGCCGCGCCTCTTGGGTTGCTGTCAGTATCATCCTTCCCATTCAACCGCAGGGCGACATTAAGATAGCTCAACCCTTGCTGGAATCTCTTGCCGAAAGTGTCCAGGCTAAATTAATTACAGAAACTTTTCGCTTTGAGTAAGCAGGTAGGTGCAAATAAATAGGCCTAGAGCGTGGGGAGGTTTTGCCAAAATCAACTGCTTCCTAGTAAATATCCGGATTCAACTCGCCCCTAAAATATCTTATTGTTTTTTCTCGTCGCTATATTATTTAGATGAAACTTACAAGTCAGGCTATTATTCACAATATTACTTTTTTAAATCCTCTCAAAATGCGGGAAAAATCTACAATTAAAAATCGCCTCGCTTTTTCCTTTGCCGGCCTGTATTCAACTGCTTGGACTCTATCTTTTGCTGCTGTATTCTGGGGTTTTAATAGCAAAAATTTTTCGGAAACGGCTTTAGCTCAATCTGTTGTTCCAAGAGACGAGCGACTCGTGGCGCCACCGCTATTGCGTGTACCGCCACCGCCGCCTGCCAATTTCAACCGGGATATTAACCCAGCTTTTCGGAATCGGCCCTACCGTCTGGGTCCGGGAGACCAGATTTCTGTTCAAGTTCAGCGCTTCCCAGAGCTAGGTTTTACAGGTCCAATCAGCCCTGAAGGGGTAATTGTACTGCCGCTAATCGGAACAGTAAATGTGCGCGGTCTTACCGTCGAAGAATCACAGCAGCGCCTCCGGGAGCGCTTTGGCCAATTTATCAAAAATCCTCAAGTCTCGGCTGCTTTGCTGGTTCAGCGCCCGGTAGTGGTGACGGTGACGGGGGAAGTGGCCAGACCGGGTTTTTATCCGCTGCAAACCCCCCAGCTTCCTGCGGCTCTGGCGGCTGCTGCTGGGACTAATCCTACGGCGGAACTGCGGGCGGTGCGGGTGCGGCGGACTCTGCCGGGAGGCGCTGTCGCGGAGCAAGTTGTTGATATTTTGACACCGTTGCAAACTGGTATTGCTCCGCCGGATTTGCGTTTGGAAGATGGAGATGCGATCGTCGTACCGTATAAACAGGTTACGCCCGATCGCAAATCCGATCAAGATTTAGCATCCAGGTACAGCCTCGCTGCTGCTGCTGTCCCCGTCCAAATCACTGTCACCGGAGAAGTCAGCAAACCGGGTTTTTACACGCTTCCGGCGGGTTCGGGTCGAATTTCGGCTGCTTTGGTGATTGCGGGGGGAGTGACGGGAAAAGCCGATTTGCGGGAGGTGCGAGTGCGGCGGACGCTGATGGACGGCTCCTCGGTGGAGGAACCAATCGACCTCTACACTCCCCTAGCAAACGCTAACGATTTGTTCGATTTTCCTTTGGCCTCGGGAGATGTGATTGTCATCCCGGAATTGGACGCTAGTACCAAAAACCTAAACTACGACAAAGCTCTGGTGGCGCGGTCTACCCTGATTAAGCCCCGGATCTACGTTCGAGTTTTGAGTTACGCTAGTGGTGGTTTGACCTCGTTCTACGTAGAAAATGGCAGCAGGTTTTTGGATGCTCTCAACAACTTGCCTGTTAATCTAGCTGACTTGCGGAAAATAGCCCTGATTCGGTTCGACGAAAAGCAAGGTAGAGCAATCAACCGTTCGATAGATGCTAAAGCTGCTTTGGAGGGCAATGTTTCTCAGAACCCGATGCTCGAAGATAATGATGTGATTGTGATTGGTAGGAATTTGGTAGAGCGCATTGGTTATGTAATCAATACTTTTACTCGACCATTCCGGGATACTTTGGGATTTATTCTGTTCTTTGAACAGTTGAGAAATGGGGTAACAGATCTATTCGGCCCGTCACGTAATGATAGGTAGTCATACCATTTTCAAAATTAAATTTTAGATTTTCGATGGGGAATGACTTATGCGATATGCGTTTACCACTTACCTACAGTTGCAGCTTCTTGGGAAATGGGTATCATTTGTCAGCAATCATTAGTTATCGTTAACATTTAGCAATCTAAAATCTAAAATCTAAAATCTAAAATCTAAAATCGTCATGACTTTATCCGTTGTCAAACGCTATTTAATTGCTTTCGACCAATACAAGTGGGTGGGACTGGCTACTCTCGCGGTGACTGTGGGGGTGTCGGGAGTAGTGGCCCTGCAGCCAAAGGCGGCGCCAGTTTACGTTGCTACAGGTACGCTGGCCTACCGCAGACCGAGCGTGATTTTTTCATCGACTACTACTAAAATTCAACAGGAAGGACAAGAAATAACTAAAGATATGCTGCTGGATACAAAGGTGGTTGAAGCAGCCGCAAAACAACTCATCAAACCCGCAAAAAAATTAAGCCCAAAAGAAGAGCAAAAAGAAGTACAAGCTTTGGCTAAAAAGCTGGTAAAAGATGTGCAAGTAAAGATGCCCACTAAGAATAATGACCCCAGCGCTTTGATTCAAGTAGTGTACAAAAATGCCGATCGCCAAAAAGCAGAAAAGGTAGTAGAGAGGCTGATGCTCGAAATGGTGGCTCGCAGCGAAACTCTTAATACTTCTAGACTGCGTGAGACGATCGCCCAAATTAACAAGCGTTTGCCGAAAGTAACTCAGGAACTCAGAGAGACGGAAGCAAAACTTGAAGCCTACGCAAAACGAGAAGGAACTTCAATTTTAGCAGCTCAGAGCGGTGCTTTGCCGCAAGCGATTACCACCATCCAACAGCAGCAGCGGCAACTCCGCGTGCAGTTGGGAGGAATTGAAGCTCAAATTAACAGTTTGCAGGCTCGCTTGGGATTGAATGTGGAGCAAGCTTACGTCGCTCAAGCACTCTCTGCCGATCCAATTATTGCCCAACTGCGAGTGCAATTGTTTTCGATCGAATCTCAGCTCAAAATTTTCCGCAGCGACTTGCAGGAGGAACACCCGAAAATTGTAGAATTGCTTAAACAAAAACTTGCTTTTGAGCAGCAGTTGCAGCAGCGGCAATCTGAGGTACTCGGCGGTAACGGGGTGGCGGCTCCGCTCAGAAGTGCCGATCGAATTCGGGTAGACTCTTCTTTAGATCCGGCCAGACAGCAGTTAGCTCAAACTTTGATTGCTTTGCAAACGCAGCACGATACGGTGCAACAGCAACTTCAAGGAATCGAGAAAACTGAAAAAGAATTGCGTCGGGAACACGCGACAATCCCCAACAAGCAGTTAGAACAAGCGCGGTTGGCCCAACAAGTGGCGTTCAAACAAGCTCTCTACGACAAGATGCAGTCGGCTTTGGTAGATGCTGAGGCGGCGGTAGCTGAGACAACGGGGAGTTTGACAATCGCCCAATTTCCGAAAACTGATGACGTTGAGTCAAACAAGAGAGGTTTGCCCGTGATGCTGGCGGTGGGCGGATTTGTGGGATTGCTGCTGGGTGGGGGGTTGATATTTTTGTTGGGGATGCTCAACGGCAAGTTTTACAGTTGGGAAGAAGTGCGGGCGGCTTTGGTGGAAAAAGAGGTGCCGATACTGGCAGTTTTGCCTGAAGTGACGGTGTTTGATTCCTACGGCGATGAAATGCCTCTGGCCCTGGAGGCAAATTCTCCCTATTTGGAATTTTACGAGCGGTTGCGTACTAATTTGCGCCGGATCGGGAACAAACCGGTGAAGGTGGTGTTGCTGACTTCGGCGGCGCCTTTGGAGGGGAAAAGTTTTAGTGCTTACAATTTGGCAATTGCATCGGCTCGATCGGGTAAACGGACTTTGCTAATTGAAGCAGATTTGCGATCGCCTTCTAACGTTGAATCTTTGAAAATTGCTGCCGATCCTTTGGCGACGGTGGAACCTTTGCACTATTACGGCAATATTAGCGAGTGTGTCCTTTTGGTTCCAGAGGTAGAGAATCTATACGTTGTGCCGAGTCCCGGCTTTTTGCGGCAAGCCTCGGCCGTACTCGAATCGAGCGAAATGCGGAGATTGTTTGAGGATGTTCGCAACCGCTTTGATTTTGTGGTTGTGGATTCTCCGGCTTTGAGCGAGTGCAACGACGCGCTGACGCTGGAACCGTACACGGACGGTATGATTTTGGTGGCGCGGCCTGGTTACACTTTGTCTAGTATGTTGTCTGAGGCTGCCGATCAGTTGCTGGAATCTGAGGAGGACGAGTCGAATAAATCCGGGCCGCGGCTGTTGGGAGCGATTATTAACGGTGCTGATATTCCGGTCAAGTTCCGCAATGATCTTGATGAATTGGAGTTGCCTTTGAGTGCGATCGGCGATCGCGCGATCGAAGTGCGATCGAGGCAATTACCGCAGCCGTCAAAGCCTAAAAACAAGGCTATTAATAGTAAATTGAGCTAATTTATCTGGCTTGATTCTTGTAAAGCCATCCTCAACGAAATATGAATATATTGTAGGCGGCGACATAAGCACCTTAAGCTTAAAGCACCGTTAACAGCCAGTCGATTTTAGATTTTAGATTTTAGATTTTAGATTTAAAAATTGACTCCACAGATGAATCTGGGAGCTGGAACTTCGGTCTAAAATTTTTCGCTTGTCAACAGTCAACAGTCAACAGTCAACAGTCAACAGTCCTTACTTGAAAATTTGTCATCGCACTATTGATTGGATTCAGGGCGTTTCTGGTGTTTGCTCTGGATAAACTGTTCCAAATCGGCGATCGCATCTTCAAAATCCGACAAATTAATTTTCGCCGGTCTAGTCTTCTTCGGCAAACTCGAAGACTGACTCGCAGACTTAGCCGGAGGCGGTGGAGATTTAGGTTGTGCCGCTTGAGTGCTGTTCGATTCTATAGAATCGAACAATTCATCCAGGGACTCAAAAAAGGATTGAGCCGAGGCCCGGCGTAAATCTTTCTGGTCGTCATCTGTCATAAGCCACTCCATAGACTCTAAAAGTTGCCAATAAACTCTGCCCGCCCCCGGCGCGTGCAGACATGAAAACCCGACTAAAACAAGCAAGCGCACACAATTTAACCGGACGGTGGAATGCCTGTTGCTGAACTTGCTGCCCCATATAAAACCTGCAGCGACCATTGTCAGCCTTCAAACTTATATTTAACTCTACAGCCGCCTACTGAGTGATTTGAGACTTGGTGCAGACCCAGCTCAAAATCATTGACCCTGAAAAAATCTCAGTTACGGCTCTTTCGTTGTCTAATTAACCCTAGTCTAGTCGAGAATAAGGAGACAGGACTTATGCAACTATTACCGCTGTTCAAAGGTTGCGATGGCAACGCGCCACCTCGAAGGACGGAGAGACGGTGTTTTTTGCTTGAGTCCTAAGATTTCAAAGGCATTAGGAGATTTTAAGGTGACTCAGGGATTTGATTACGATTTAGCAATTATCGGCGCTGGCGTGGGCGGACACGGCGCGGCCATACACGCGGTTAGCTGCGGGCTGAAAGTGGCAATTATCGAAGCAGGGGACATGGGGGGGACTTGCGTCAACCGCGGCTGCATTCCCTCGAAGGCGCTCTTGGCGGCTTCGGGGCGAGTGCGAGAGTTGCGGAATGCCCACCACCTGAAGACTTTGGGAATTCAGTTGGGGAATGTGGATTTCGATCGCGGGGCGATCGCCAATCACGCTAACACTATTGTTAGCAAACTTCGCGGCGACTTGACCAACAGCCTCAAACGTTTGAATGTCGATGTCATCCAAGGTTGGGGCAAAATTGCCAGTGCTCAAAAAATTACCGTCGAAACCGATAAAGGCGAGAAAACTATTACCGCCAAGGATATTATTCTCGCTCCCGGTTCGGTTCCCTTCGTCCCCCCCGGGATAGAAATTGACGGCAAAACTGTATTTACCAGCGACGATGCTGTCAGGTTGGAATCGCTACCGAAATGGATTGCAATTATTGGTAGCGGTTATATCGGTTTGGAGTTTTCCGATATTTACACCGCACTGGGCTGTGAAATCACGATGATTGAGGCTCTAGATCAGTTGATGCCGACTTTCGATCCAGATATTGCTAAGTTAGCAGAACGGGTGTTAATTGCACCCCGCGATATTGAAACAAAAGTGGGTGTTTTGGCTAAGAAGATTACTCCTGGTTCGCCGGTGATTATTGAATTAGCTGATTTCAAGACTAAGGAAATTGTCGAAGTTTTGGAAGTAGATGCTTGTTTGGTAGCAACTGGGCGAGTTCCTGTCAGTAAGAATTTGGGGTTAGAAACTGTTGGCGTGGAAACGATGCGCGGTTATATCCCAGTTAACGATAAGATGCAGGTTTTGGCGGCCGGAGAACCGGTGCAAAATTTGTGGGCGATCGGCGATGTTAACGGCAAAATGATGTTAGCGCATTCTGCGTCTGCTCAGGGAATTGCTGCAGTGGAAAATATTTGCGGCCGTCCCCGCGAAGTTGACTATTTGAGTATCCCGGCGGCGGCGTTTACTCACCCGGAAATTAGCTATGTGGGGATGACGGAACCTGCGGCGAAAGAGTTAGGAAAAACAGAAGGGTTTGAGGTAGCTTCTGTCAAGACTTATTTTAAGGGAAATTCTAAGGCTATTGCTGAAGGGGAAACCGACGGTACGGCTAAGGTGATTTACCGGAAAGATACTGGAGAGTTGTTGGGAGTTCACATTTTCGGTTTGCACGCTTCGGATTTGATTCAGGAAGCGGCAAATGCGATCGCCCAGCGCGATTCTGTTAACAATTTAGCATTCCGAGTTCACACTCACCCGACGCTTTCGGAAGTGTTGGATGAGGCGTTTAAACGGGCGGCTGGAGCGGGTAGTCATTAATTTGTAGGGCTGTTTTCTTGTTTTATATCCCCGGCTTCTTGAAGAAGTCGGGGATTTCGGTATTCTGTTTTAGGGCGGTGGTAGAGTGCCGATCGCATTTTGGGCTAATTCGAGAAATTCTTCAGCTTGGGCGATCGAATCTGCGGCTTGATCGCTCGTAACGGCATCAAGTTCGCCGTAATCTCCAGCATTTGGCAATTCCTGAGCTCTGATGAGGTATGGGTGAAACTTAACAGGAACTCTTCCTGTACGAGCAAATTCTCGACCAAAGGCGCTAATGACTGGGGAATGTTTAGAAAAAGATAGTCCTTTCCCTTCTAAAAATGCTTCGGCAATATAAAACATACTGTAGTAGGCGCGAGAGGCTGCATAATCTGGGTATTCGCCATCTAACATTAACTTAGCCGCTGAAAGGCTTTAAGGAGCTTTTGCGAGTAAGTTTAATTGAGCCGATGTCATATTAAAATTCCCTCTTTACGGATATTTCTGAGCAAAGGGCCTTGATAATTAGTAAATTTTTCTTCATTCATAAACTGGCAGCTAATCACTTCATCATTTTGTAGGGACAAATCGGCTACAATCTGAAGAGTTCTATCAATTTCTTCGCCTGCTTGAACTGGCGCTTTCAGAACTACTAAAACATCTATATCTGAGTCGGGATGTGCATCGCCTCGCGCTTGGGAACCGTAGAGTACCATTTGGGTGAGGCGATCGCCGTAAAGTTGCTCGAAGTGCGATCGTAATTGCGTCAGTATGTTCTTAAGCTTATCGTTAACGATCATATTTGTAGTAAATAATTGGAGGGCGATCGGACATTTACTATGTTAATATAATTTCACTAAATTGAGACATTACATCAATGCAGTCAACAATAATTAATTAGTTGCTTAACTGTGCCAAGCTTCATAATAGTCTGGGAAAGGCATAGTTTGAGTGCATTGCGAAAGAACCTCGTAACACTTATGATAAATATCGAAATCTTCCTGGGTATATATCTGATTTTGCAGAGGATGTTTTAAATTTGAGACGGCAGATGACAGCGGATATTTTTTAAGTATTTTTCCCAAACTATAAGCTGTGTAAGTAGGAATATCTGGAGCGTTGTAAATTATGTCTATTAATACCTTGATTACTTCTTCCTGCCTTACGTTAGTATTACCTAGGTATTGAATGGCAAAATTACTAATTACAAAATTGCTGTGGCGACTCAACTCAATCAGTAGCGCAACTGCTTGCTTATCATTAGTACCAAATTCACCTAAAAGCCTGACCGCATCCCGAAAAATACCCTCATTAGGACTATTGTGAATTATATCAATAAGTGGCTGAATTGCTTTAGGAGATTTATAGCAAATATGCTCGAATGTTTCTTCTGCCCATCTACGTTTTAATTCGTCTTTACTCGATTCTTTTTCGTCAAGCAGCCAGTGGAGTAATTGCCAAACAACATCAAATATGGTGGGTTGAATCATTCTGCAAGCTTGAGGATGATCGGGGGCAATATTTGTCAAGCTCAAACCCGCTTCACTAGGAATAAACTCATCAGCACTTTTTTCTATCAGAGCGACTAACCTCGCGATCGCTTGCTCATTACCGGGAGAGATTTTCCCCAAGCACTCAGCCGCTTTTACACAAGTGTACTCATGCTGACTGTTTTGCATGATATTATTCAGCTCATCTATCAATTGCTGATTGTTCTGACCAATGAATTCTAAGCTATTAAATGCTTTATCAATGATATAGCTCCCTTGGCCAAAAGGATAGATATCGAAAGTTGTACGAATTAAGTTAATAAGTGCATCGATAGCTTGTTGGTTGCCCGTTCCAATTTTTCCCAAACTGAGAGCCATATCTGCCAAGGAACCATTGCTAGGAGCGTTGGTACTGTTAAGCATCAGGTTAATTAAAGCAGGGATGGTTCGGCTGCGATCGCTCTCTTGGAATGCTGCCCTCGCTGCTTCTGAACTTGGACAACTCTCTCCAACCCACATCTGGATCTCTAAATTGAAATAACCAAATGCCCATCTCATCAATTGCGAAAGGATTGCATCAGCACAGCTACATTCCTTAAACTCAGCAATACCTATCGCTGCTAAACAATACGCTCGGTATTCATAAAAACCTTTGCGATCTAAAATACAATCCCGACATCCATCTTGAAATTCAACCAAAGCCTTAATAAACGCTTCCTTATTCTCTGTTCGTACATCCTCGCGCCCCAGCCACAATAAAATAACCTCTTTCCACTGGCGCTCAAAAATTCGGTAACTTGCTTTAGAGTCTTTGGGGTTGTCAGGAATGTGATTTAGGAAAAAGTTCCAATCCTCAATTGTACACGCCGCGAAATATTCCTGAAACGTGGGATGCCAGAAAGCATAAACGGGTTCTTCAGGTTCATCTGCATCCATTCCCACTTGATTCAGCCAACCCAAATCCAGAGCCAATTGCAGCAGAGAATCATTATCCTTTGGCTTGCCCAAAAGCTGACAAACAAATTTATGTCGCAAGCGAAACCGAGTAGGTTCTTTATCAATCGCTTCTCTCGCCAACTCTCCCAGCTTAGCATTCAGCCGCTCTTGATTATTAGAGTCCAGGCGGAAATACTCTGATTTCCAATCAAAGATTTTCTCGACAAATTTTTGATATAATTTCGCTTTTGTATCAGGCAAATCGCCGTCTCGCCCTTGCCAAATTGCACACAACAGCGTCAACCTTAAAGGATTTCTGGCTAAATCCTTAATCCGTTCCTTTCCTGGTTGATGAATTGCTTGCCACAAGCGATCGCCCAATGCGTTATCTTTACTAAACCACTTCTCGATAAACTGCTGTACCTGGGGAAATGTGAACGGTTGAGTAATATAAAATTCAAAGCCATCCAAAATGCGGGGGTTAGCCTGCCAAACATTCAACCGACAACTTGTTACTATCCGCACATGAGTCAGCAAACCTCTTGCAGATAAGGTTTCCTGCATCTCTGCTGCCATTTCATCTAGCCCATCTAACAGCAACCACACCTGCCGCTGTTCCAACTGACTTCTCCAAGTTGCCTGCAACTTTTCAGTGACGGTTCCCTCTGCATCTCGCAGCCAATCATTAAATATGTAATCAATTAGATTCGTCGCTAAACGTCCTAGAGAAACCCAAATCACCAAATCATCTGTATTATCTAACAGCCAGAAAGCGATTTTCTGTAAAAGCGTGGTTTTGCCTCCTCCTGGTTCACCAATGATGGCAATTCGATCGTTTTTCTTAGTGCTGAGGAGTGTTGTGAGAAATTGGTTGTATTCAAATCTTTCGGTTTTGCTGTACCCCGTTGATTCATACAACAGCGAACCCTGTTCAGGTGATGAGTCGCCTCCAACCTTTTGGATTTGCTCCTGCTGCACTAAGGTCAAATCTACATAGATATTTTCCTCAATCAGATCGCGTTTCCTCTGACCACGCATTAGCTTATTGCTGCTTAGCCACTTCTGTTCTAGCAGCATCCGGCGACAAACCTCCTGCCACTTGTCGGGAGTGTGCTCAACAGCGAAATCTTGAGCGACAACAGTGCGATCGACAATCTCTTCCCAAGATACCCCTAAAACTCTACAGAAAGCCTTGAAAACTTCAGTGTTAACGGTTGCTGTTCCGTACAGAAAACGTTTCCAATTTCCTTCGGAGCAACCGTCAGCATAAGGGCCTCCTTCTTGCCAAATTTTCTTTGGTTCCAAAACTTTACTAGCTTCCACAAGGCATCTGGGGTCATCTACTGTCCACCCCTTTTCATTCCTTGCCTGCTTAATTTTTGCTATTCCCTGCTGAGAAGCCTTGAGCTGGGCCACGATTACACCTCAATTAAGCAATTGTCAAGATCGATTTTAGATCGAAATATGCACGATCGGAAGCCGATCTAGTGAAAGCATGACAAATCAATCATTGTAGAAATGTAGGAAGCGAGGTTGGCCAACTAACTTTTCCTCAATCCAAACCACTACTTGACACAGAAAAAAGATGGCTAATTCCAAAGGATACAAAGTCTCTGAATATCAACCCGTCGCGGTGCAACTTAGTCTTCCTTGGGGCGAGGAAAAAAATTACTATGATTCTCCCCCATCGCGAACTAAGATCCGGAGTCAACGCAGAAGGGAAGTTAAAAAACAAGACTCCCAGAAAGTTGTCATTGTTCTGAACAAAAAGTCTCACTAACCATCGCATCTTGTAGAGACGCGATCGCTCGTGTCTCTACAAATGCAATTTGGGAATTTTCACATAACAATCGGTGCGACAGGTTTCCACCTGTCGCTACACAATTAAAGTCCGCGCAACGCCAGACTTGTGCAATTTAACCCGCGCAGGCGGGTTTTGCCTTTGTAAGGGCGATTTCAATCGCTGCATCTGCGATCGCTGCGACTTCAATCCTTACTCGCCAATTGCAAAAAGCCCGATCGCCCCTACAATAATCCTTAGTATCAACCAGTAACAATGCTTCAAATCCGCCGTCGTCCCCCCAGCACATCCGTCTCCGTCCTCTACCTCAGCTACCAAATCGCCGTACCCGACGCCGAACCCCAGCACATCCTCGAAGAAATCGTCTGGGAAAAAGAAGCTGAAGTCGCCCAAAAACGCGATCGCACCCCGTTAGCCGATCTTCACAAAAAACTCCCCTTCGCACCGCCCATCCGCGACTTTCTTGCCGCCCTCAAAAACGGCAAAACCACACCCGCTATCATCGCCGAAGTTAAAAAAGCTTCTCCCAGCAAAGGCGTAATTCGCGAAGATTTCGACCCAGTGGGGATCGCCCTAGCTTACCAACAAAACGGCGCTAGCTGCATCTCCGTACTCACCGATGAAAAGTTCTTTCAAGGCAGCTTCGACAACCTCGCTAAAATCCGTGCCGCCGTCGATTTACCCTTACTTTGCAAAGAGTTTATTATCTATCCCTACCAAATCTATCTCGCCCGGATTCACGGCGCCGATGCTGTATTGTTAATAGCAGCTATTCTATCTGACAAAGACTTACAATACTTTGTAAAAATTGTCAAGACCTTGGGCATGACAGCTTTAATAGAAGTTCACACTCTCGAAGAACTTGATCGAGTATTAACCCTACAAGGCGTCAACCTAATCGGCATCAACAACCGCAACCTAGAAGACTTTTCCGTCAGCCTAGAAACTACGGGTCAACTATTAGCCGATCGACAAACCGAAATCCAAGCAAAAGGCATCCTCATCGTCAGCGAGTCAGGAATCCACACTCCCGACGACTTAAATCAAGTTGCCAGCGCCGGTGCCCAAGCCGTCCTCATCGGCGAATCTCTAGTCAAACAGCCCGATCCGGGTGCAGCTTTAGCCTCGCTTGCCGATCGCCCTCCCAGCCTGTGAAAGGCGAGACCGCTTGACAAACCACCCTTAATTCTGATAAAAAATGATTAAGTAGGTAAATAATGAGAATTTCTAGCCTGCATCGACTCAAGCGCTTGACTGTAAAAAAAAATAGCACTCAAAGCTATATTGCATAGAAATATTTTGCCAGAAAGCAATTAAATCTATTCTGTAAGCCTGTCGATCGCAAAATTTAGCGTGTCCAACGCACCCAGCCCCGAAAATTCGATCGGCAAAGCAGGGGTTGCTGTACGGTTAGAAAACAAATAAAAAATCGGGCATCTAATGTTCACCTGTGATGCCTCATGCAATTGCCATGGGGTGTCGGTTCGCTGAGGTATATTAGCTTTCATGGAGCCAATTCCCCTTCCTTCGTACATTCATTATGAATTGCTACTTCAATTGTTAGAACGCAAAACGATGTTTGCTGTCAGTCCACAATCGCCGCAGCAGCAACAAGTTCACCAACTTATTATTACACTGCGTAAAGCCCTGGCCATTCAAAAGCAATTAGAACAAAGCTGCGAGCGATCGAACTTAGCGGTAGAACACCGCTGGTCTCTCAATGAAATTAACCAGAAGGGAGTTAAAAGTTAAAAAAGTTAGAGTAGCGACGTGACGTATCGTATTTGATTTATTCTATATAACTCCCACAGAAAAACTTAGGACAATATCATGGACAACAAATTAATGCTGATGATTCCCGGCCCGACGCCGGTACCTGAAGCGGCCTTGTTAGCGATGGCAAAACACCCGATGGGCCACCGCAGCAAGGAATTTGACGGGATTTTTGCAGAATGTACCGAAAATTTGAAATGGCTGCACCAAACTAAAAGTGACGTGCTGAGTTTAACCGTTTCCGGTACCGGCGCGATGGAAGCTGGGATAATTAATTTCTTGAGTGCGGGCGATCGAGTTTTAGTCGGTACCAACGGCAAATTTGGCGAACGCTGGGCTGAAGTCGCCGAAGCTTACGGTTTAAACGCCGAGATTATTAAAGCCGAGTGGGGCCAACCTTTAGACCCCGAAAACTTCCGCGAAAAACTCGAAGCAGATACAGAGAAGCAAATCAAAGCTGTCATCATCACGCACTCGGAAACCTCTACCGGCGTCCTCAACGACCTCGAAACCATCAACCGCCACGTTAAAGCCCACGGTGAAGCTTTAATTATGGTCGATGCTGTCACTAGCTTAGGCGCTGTCAATATTCCGATGGACGCTTGGGGAATCGATGTCATTGCTTCGGGTTCTCAGAAAGCTTACATGATTCCTCCCGGTTTAGGTTTTGTGGCCGTCAGTCCCAAAGCTTGGGAAGCTTACAAAACTGCGAAACTGCCCCGCTATTATTTGGATTTGGGTAAATATAGCAAAGACGCTGCCAAAAATACCACTCCTTTTACTCCACCGGTCAATATGTTTTTTGCCCTGCAAGCATCGCTGCAGATGATGAAAACAGAAGGGTTGGAAAATGTTTTCGCAAGGCACAAACGCTTAATGACAACTACTCGGGGTGCTGTCAAAGCTTTAGGTTTGCCGTTGTTTGCCGCTGATGAAGCCGCGAGTCCTGCGATTACTTCGGTTATGCCACCAGAATCCGTAGATGCTCAAAAAGTGCGGACTTTGATGCGAAAGAGATTTGACATTGCTCTCGCCGACGGACAAGACCATTTGAAAGGTAAAATCTTCCGAATCGGCCATTTGGGCTTTGTGTCCGATCGCGATATTCTAGCAGCAATTTCCTCTTTAGAAGTGGTGTTGCGAGAATTGGGTCATGAAGGCTACACTCCTGGTGCCGGCGTTGCCGCTGCTGCGAAGCTTTTGGCTGAATCTTAATCCCAGTTATGAAAGGATTTTGGATTTTTGATTATTTATATCTAAAATCTAAAATCCTTTTAATATGCTTGGGATAACCAATCAAAGATTTTATCCAACTGGTCGAGAGTGACTAAACCGTATTGCCACAGAACCATCGGCAAGGAATTCGGGTCTTTATCGCGCTGCCGCTGTTTGTCACCGCCGACACGTTCGGCGACAGCAATTGACGCGGGAGAAATTGCCAAATCTTCTTGTAAAAATCGAATTAATCGAGTGTATGTAGCGGGTGCCATGTGATTTCACCTCTAAGTATAGGACACCATTTTCTGATGTGAACCTGATGTTTTTGATGAGTAATAAGCCAGTTTTAAATTTGTCTTTTAACCGTCGATAGCTGTTAAAACAGTATTAGCGGTTGAACTGCCAAACGTAATGCTGAGTGCGACTGTAAAGCTAACCTTTCCCAAAAAGTGAAAGGTTTTGCAATTTTACTGATGTCGGCCCGATCGACTTGCGATCGCGATCGAACTTAAACTGAATACCTCGGCATCTTTGCAGCGCGAATCAGAATTTATTCTGCTACCTAAAACTACTAAACCAGGTTCAGAGTTTAACTTCATCTGCCGAAATGCAGAATCCGCAAATCTACTTCGGCAAAATTAGTTAGATATTTCGATCAAACCCGAAACTGCTACCAGAAGTTAAGTTTGCCAATTACCGCCAATTAACTTGGCTCGTAGCATATTACTTTAGATAGGTTTAGTAGATTTACCTCGCTCGCCAGAACTTCCAGAGAATTTCTTTTCGTGTTGCTATACCTTGAGGCTGAGTATCGTCTCTCAGGATTGGTAACGAGTCGCTGACTCGTCTCATACCTGCGACCAACAATCTACAGCTTCCGGAAACAAGCTCAAGTCCTGACTGGCTGAGATCGACATCGTAGCAAATCTTTCGGTGTTTGTACTGAATCTTACATTAATATTCTAATAGATTTAATCAATTTTTGTAAAGTTTCTAAATTTTCTGCGGTATTCCGAAGGTAGGGGGCTCCCTGGGCGAGGGAAAGCGGGGGATTGTGTCTGTCTGCAGGTTTTACGGAAACAGTCCGAAGTTTTACTGAAAAAACTCGATTGCAAGACGATCGCCCACTTTGACACCGAGTTCAGCAGCCCGCCCGCCCCGGAGTTCAATAACTCGATCGACAACAGTATCGGGCCCGTAGGTAGGACAAGGCTCGGCAGTACAAGGAGGTGCAGAAACTTCGATCGCCTCAACCACCCCATCCCGGACAAAAATCATATCCAAAGAAATCTTGCAATTTTTCATCCAAAAATTGACCTGCCGCGCCGCTTTAAACTCAAACAGCATTCCTCTGTCATCCGGCAAAGAAGTTCTGTACATTAAACCCATAGCCTGCTGTTCCACTGTTTTCGCCACTTCGAGTTCGATTGGGCGATCGCCTATCCGAGCTCTAGCAGAAACAGGCAGCACTTGACCCGATGTTGTCGCCGTCGGAGACCGATCCGCCACAATACCAGTAGCACCAGCATTCGCGACAGGTAAAGTCGGCGAACATCCCAGCAAAAATATACTTACTCCAATACCGAGCAAATTAGTTAAATAACTCATAATGATTTTAGATTTTAGAGTTTAGATTTTAGATTGGTAATTGACAATTGGACATTGGAACTAGCCAACAGTCAACAGTCAACAGTTAACAGTCAACAGTCAACTGACTGCTTCAAGCTTCCCGCATCACATAGCCAACACCGCGCACCGTCTGAATCAAGCGCTTTTCGCCCTCATCTTCAATCTTGAGCCGCAGATAGCGGATGTAAACCTCAATTACATTCGACTCGCCCAAAAAGTCGTAACCCCAAACATTTTCGAGAATTTGTTCCCGAGTCAAAACCTCGCGGGGATGTTCCATCAAATACTTTAGCAGCTCAAATTCCTTCATCGTCAGGTCGATCGCCCGTCCATTGCGTAGAGCCCGCCTAGAGGCCAAATCCAAAACTAAATCGCCAAACCTCAATTGTTCGTTGCTGCTGTTATCCGGCTGCAAATACAAGCGCACCAACTGCAAAAACTCCTCAGTGCGGTAAGGTTTGAGAAAATAATCATCCGCGCCAGCTTCCAGACAAGCTACGCGATCGTCAACTGTATCACGACCGACGAGTAGCAGCACCGGCACCCGATTGCCAATACTTCTGAGGTAAGAACACAGTGACAGCCCCGACTCAGCGCCAAGTATCCGGTCAATTACAATCAAAGCAGGCTGCAATTCATGAGCTAAATTTTGGCCGGTGGCGGTGTTAGAAGCTACTACGGGTTCATAGCCGGAGGATTTTAAGTCTAGACTCAAGTGTCCGGCGAGAACTTCGTCTGTTTCAACTAGCAGGACACAGGGATTGCGATCGAGAGTAATTGCTGCCATTGAATTGACCTGTGAAGACCATAACTGTTCTAGCACGTCTTAAGGAAGAGAGGGAGAGGGGGAGAGAGGGAGAGGGGGAAAGTGGGAGAATGGGAGAATTACCAATTACCAATTAAGCTATTTGGCATTTAAATTGAAGCTTGCTCGCGCCGGGCTATCCTGCCCGCCCCACCAGAGTTTAAGTAAAAAGTAGCTTACAAATTAAATGCGCTACAGCTTACCAATTACCAAATTGAATAATTTATGACCCTCATCGTATTCGGCAGTATCAACATCGACCTAGCAGCAAAAACTCCCCGGTTGCCGCAGCCAGGGGAAACAATCATCGGTAGCAATTTTTTCACAGCCGGCGGCGGCAAAGGAGCAAATCAAGCCGTCGCGGCCGCCCGTCTCGGCACTTCTACCCACATCATCGGTCGCGTCGGCAACGATAAATTTGCTGAAGAATTATTGACAAGTTTACAATCTTATGGTGTAAATACAGACAATGTATTAATAGACCAAAACACTCATTCAGGAGTGGCAATTATCGCTGTAGACGAGACAGGTCAAAATAATATTATTGTGATTCCGGGCGCGAACAATAATGTCGGTGAAGCAGATATAGAACGTCTCCAAAAACTGTTAACAGCAGCTACATCCTTGCTGTTACAGTTAGAAATTCCCCTGGAAATTGTCCAAAAAGCTGCGAAAGCTGCTCGTCAAGCGGGGGTGCGAGTTATTCTCGATCCAGCACCGGCTAGGGCGGATTTGCCGATCGAACTTTATCCGCTCATTGACATTATCACGCCGAATGAAGTGGAAGCGGGCCAGTTAGTCGGTTTTCGGGTGAATGACACGGAAACAGCGATTGTAGCTGCCAAACACTTGCAGGAGCGCGGGGTCAAGAATGTTATTGTCAAATTGGGCGATCGTGGGGCTGTTGCTGTTACTGCGGATGAAACGTTTTTTGTACCGGCTTTTGCTGTGGAGGCGATCGACACTGTAGCTGCTGGCGATGCTTTTAACGGCGGGTTGGCCTCCGCCTTAGATGCCGGTCTGTCCTTGTCAGAGGCGGTGCGGTGGGGCGCAGCAGCGGGTGCTCTGTGCACAACTAAAGTGGGTGCTCAAGGTGCTATGTGCGATCGGGCAACTTTTGATAAATTTTTGCAGAATTTAATTTGAATTTGTAAGGTGCGCCGCAGAGCACCCTACTTTAACTATGTTTATTTAATCGTCGTCTTTGAACTCTTTGGCTAAGCGATCGAGTCGAGCGTTATTTTCTTTCGCAAACATGACCAGCAAGCTAACAATATTTGTTGTTAAGCCGCTAGTGGCGGTAATTGTTCCTTCTGGAACTTTGCCAAAAAACAACAATCCGATGCCTAAAATATTGACAAAAGTGCTGACAATGATGAATCCAAGAGTTGCGTGAGAACTCAAACGCGCTTGTTGACGCCAACTGTCTTCAATAATCTTGCGATCGAGCTTGGCAGAATCATCGGAGGATGGTGCTTGCTTGGGATGTAATTTATTGTCCGACATTTCTCTAAATTGAACTCTACAATCCTATTAAAAATCAAGCAAGGTTGAGTTCAGAGTCGATCGAGAAGGTTGAGCGAGTTGACTTGTTGGTTGACTTGTAGTTGAGATTAAATCTATAATTCTGATGAGTAATTTTCTGTAGAGGCATCATGGGGCGATCGCTCAAAGTTTCTCCAGGGTGTATCGAACAAGTCAAATCGGCTTTAGCACGCAACGGCTTTCCGAGTCAGAAGGCTGTGGCTGAAGAATTGGACATTGGGCTATCCACAGTCAAGAAATTTCTGACGGGACAACCTGTTGATTACTCATATTTTCTGGAAATTAGCGAGAGATTGGGGTATGAGTGGAGAAATATCGCGCATCAAGACGAAACTATCCCTACGCCTATCTTCGAGGAAACCTCAGCTTTCATCACTGGTACTCCCATCACCCATCCGCGCTACTTTTTCGGGCGGAATAAGGAACTCAAACGCCTATTCGACTTACTGAAACGCCGTCCCCTGCAAAATGCTGCGATTATCGGCAAGCGACGAAGTGGCAAGACTTCTTTGCTGCAATACTTGAAAAATATTACCACCACCCCAACAGAACAGTTGCGTCCCGGTCAAAAATCTGACTGGTTGCCCTCTCCAGAAAACTATCGTTGGATTTTCGTAGATTTTCAAGATGCGCGACGGCAGAGTCGGGAAGGGCTGCTGCGCTACATTTTAGAATCCCTAAAAATGTCAGTTCCCAGCCCTTGCGACTTAGATAGATTTATGGATGTGGTTAGCAGTAATTTACGTCAGCCTACAGTCATCCTATTAGATGAAATTGGCGCAGGATTGCAACGCTGTCCCGAATTAGATGATGGGTTTTGGGAGAGTTTGCGCTCTTTGGCGACTAACCAAACCAATGGGAATTTAGGGTTTGTCTTGGCAACTCCTGAATCGCCGATCGAATTAGCGCGCAGTACGGGACATAGTTCGCCTTTTTTCAATATCTTTGGATATACCACAACTCTGGGTGCTTTGACTGAAGCTGAAGCGCGGGAGTTGATAGCCAGTTCGCCCATGCCTTTTCCGGCTGAGGATGTCGAGTGGATTTTGACTCAAAGTAAATGCTGGCCTCTGCTGCTGCAAATTCTTTGTCGAGAACGATTATTTAGTCTGGAACATGGGGAAATGGGGGATGATTGGCATGAAGAAGGGTTACAACAGATGCAGCCCTTCACTCATTTATTTGAGAAACTTGTCTAGCGATCGTTATATTTATGAAACTACTCAAAATTAAGTACGTAAAGCAATTTGATCGCAAGCCCTCGCATTTATCTGTGGGTTCAATCTAAAATCTAAAATCTAAAATCTAAAATCGGATGATCTCGCCAAATGTACCGCGCAACGCCTACACCGATTCACCAGAACAGCATCCCAACCTAATTCTGGGTAGCCTGCAACTGCTGTTCTGGATTTTCTTTCATCCCTCGGCTTGGCAAAATCATCTCAAGCGTATTGACCCTGCTTTAGACACCCAATCTAACAGGAACAGAGGTTTAAGATGGCAAAATCCAGCTTTGTGGAAGCTACTAATACAAGCATTCCTGGTTTTGCCTGTCCTAGCTAATTCAATTGTTGTTGCCTTAGTGCTTTGGCTACTAGGTGCGCCAGTAGAAAAGATTGCGTCAGGCATGGGGCGTGGCGTGGCGTCGGGCATGGCGTCGGGCATGGCGTTGGGCGTGGCGTGGGGCGTGGCGTTGGGCGTGGCGTTGGGCGTGGCGTGGGGCGTGGCGTCGGGCGTGGCGTCGGGCGTGGCGTTCGGCGTGACGTCGGGCGTGGTGTGGGGCGTGACGTCGGGCGTGGCGTCGGGCGTGGCGTTTAGAGTGGCGTCGGGCGTGGTGTGGGGCGCGGCGTTGGGTGTGGCGTCGGGCGTGGCGTTGGGCGTGGCGTTTAGAGTGGCGTTGAGCGTGGCGTTGGGCGTGGCGTCGCGCCCCACGTCGGGCGTGGTGTCGCCCGTGGCGTCGCGCCCCACGTCGGGCGTGGTGTCGCCCGTGGCGTTGAGCGTGGCGTTGGGCGTGGCGTTGGGCCTAGCGTTGGTCATGGCGTTGCGCGTGGCGTCGGGCCTGCCGTCGGGCGTGGTGTCGCCCGTGGCGTCGAGCCTCGGAATAAGTATCAACTTATGGCTGCCAGTGTTACTGTATCCTTTCCTCACGGGATGGAATATTCTGCTCTACCTACTCGACAAAGGACGCACAGCTACTAAACTTAGTTTCTTACGTTGGCATTCCGCTTTTTGGGATGAGTGGCAGCCCCTTCCCCTACAAGGCTTAGACAAGCACGTTCTCTTAGTAATAGAGCGTAATCCAGAAGAGGGCAAAGCTGCACTCACCTATGTAAGTACAAGCCTCCAGCGTTGGGCAGCACAAGCGGTACAAATTGAACTAGATGCAAGGGAGTTAGAAAACTGTACAGATGTAAGAGCCATCAGTAACGCTCACCGCAGTATACCAATTAGCGAATTAAACAGTCCAGTCAGCGCCCTACTCAGTAGCTTCAGTTATATCAGCCAAGACGTAGATGCAGCCCTCAACCAGAAAAGTCCTTACAACCAGCGTTTAGCCCTCTGTGCGGTAGCAGAAAAATTAAACAATTTAATACGAGAATTAACCCGCAGCAGCGATAAATATTCTGTTCGTTTTCGCCCTATTGCTACCTATTGGTCTGAAATTGTCACCAACCAGATACGAGAACTAGCAGAAGCTGTCGAACTACGCCAAGAAATCGACAACCCTTATATCACCGGCGTACCCCTTACAGAACAGCAGGAAATCTTCACCGGGCGTACTGATATCGGCACGCGCATCGAGCAATTACTCCTAGACCGCCGCCGCCCTCCCTTGCTACTTTACGGTCAGCGACGCATGGGCAAAACTTCCCTCCTCAACAACCTGGGACGCTTGCTACCCAGCACTATCATTCCCATGTTTGTAGACTTCCAAGGCCCAGTTTCATCAACGACTGATTATGCTGGTTTTCTCTACAATATCGCCCGGGATATGGCAAAGTCAGCCCAGCGCCAAAGTGCGTTAACTCTTCCATCTCTTGACCGCGAAACACTGCAAGATGATCCTTTCACCCGCTTTGATGAATGGCTGGACGAAGTAGAACAAGTGCTACAACAAAATATTGCCCTGCTTGCCTTAGATGAATTCGAGGCGCTAGATGATGCCATCAGAAAAGGACGTTTCGACGAGCAAGATGTTCTGGGAATGTTGCGTCACCTGATTCAACATCGTCCCCGCTTCAAAGTCCTGCTAGCTGGTTCCCATACAATAGAAGAATTTCAGCGTTGGGCTAGCTATTTAATCAATGTCCAAGTCGTTCATATCAGCTACCTGAAACAAGCCGAAGCGCGTCAACTAATTGAGCAACCAGTCAAAGATTTTACCCTGCGTTACGAACCCAATGGGGTTGAGCGAGTCTTGCAACTCACCCGCTGTCACCCTTTCCTAATACAACTCCTCTGTACTGAAATTATCGCTCTAAAAAACGAGCAAGATCCATCTATCCGCCGACTCGCAACTTTAGCCGATGTAGAAGCAGCAATACCAGAGGCTTTAAGTGTTGGCAGTTTCTTTTTTGCCGATATTCAAAGCAATCAAGCAGATGCAGCAGCATTAGCTATTTTGCAGTTTTTGGCAGCACAAGGAGAAGGGGCAATAGTCAGCAGATTAACTATTTTGCAACACTTTCCCGATAAATCTGATGCTCTCAATTTACTTCTGCAACGCGAATTGATTGAGGAAGTTAGTGAGGGCTACCGTTTCCAAGTTGAATTAATTCGCCGCTGGTTTGCATAATCTCTGTCTGTCATGTAGCCTACGGCGAGAGTAAGAAGATATTGCCTGTAGGGACACAACAGTGTTCATTGGTGTCAACTTAACGTTAAACCGATAGTCCGATAGTCCGACAGGGGTTGAAACCCCTGCCTCAAAGCTAAAGTCCTCTCAAGAGGACTGAGAATAAAAATTTTTAAACTCATTATATCATGTCCGATCGATTAACCATAATATCCCGGCCGGGGCGGGTTTTTGAGATGGTCAATTATTGGCAGGTATTGTTGGTGAACCCGCCCCTACAACAATCGCAGTCGCTCGACCGGACATGATATGAGAATAAAAATTTTTAAACTCATTAGTCCTCTTCAGAGGACTTTAGCTATTAGACAGGGAATTCATTCCCTGGCGGACTGGCGGACTACCGGGTGGGCCGGCTGACAGCTTAAGTTGACACCTATGAACACTGTTGTGTCCTTGATAACTTTAACTACTTTAGCTTTAACCCTGCGGCCGCTGAATAATTGTTTCAACTACCCGCCGCTTGACTTTTGGATCGATACCAATCAGCCGCACATATTCGCCGCCGTGTTCCGCCAAACAAGTTTCTAAAGATGCAACCACATCTTTTTCCTGTGCACTGTTAATCGTCGCGCAACTTTGCCAAGAACCAGTTTTAAATCGGCGATTATCTGCATATTCCATGCCAATTTTGCAGCCTCTTGCTAATAACTGCTTCACTTGTTCCAATACCTCGGAACTCAGCCGCGCCGCATGACCGTTACCACCTTCAGAAGTTGGCTCAACGTAAGCCTTATAATATTTGGATGACGGGTCGTTTAATTGACTTTGCGTTGGCCCAGCCGCCGCAGCATTGGGGGTTCCTTGAAGGTTGAACAGGCGCGATTGGTTGTATTCATCTACTAAGCGCATTTCCTTAATCCGCTTTTGTTGACCCACCATCAAACTGCCCATTTCTATTAAATGAGCGAGGCTGAAATTCGGGTTCTGGAAATCTGGCGCTGCTTCCAAAGTGTTTACCAAACGCTTGGAAACTCGCTCAATTCCTATTTTGTGAATGAATTCGCGGATTTGTTCGTCGTAAATGCGCGATCGCAAAGCGCTAAAAAAGTCGATCGCCTGATCGGGAAAATTATCCACTAACGCGACAATATCGGTTTTTGACAATTTGTCCGACTCAAAAATTCCCCCAACAATGCCAATTTTATCATCCCGGCTGGGTTCCCAATAAAACTTCTCCATCCGCCCGTCGCGAATCAGCGGCGCGTACAGCGTAGAAAAATCATTTCCGGTGACAATAATCGGCACTCGGTGCAGAGGCGTACTGTCGTAACTTCCCGGTAACTGCACGTTAGTTGGATTATCAGCAATATTCATCAGAGTGGCATTGACCATCTGAGTATTGACAGTATATTGAGTAGTAGTATCGAACCTGCCAGCACCCGCATCCAAATCGTTAATAAAGATGGCGCACATCTCGCCGCGCACGCGAATTTGCTCCGCCGCTTCCCGGTAGCGCAAGCGAATTAAACGCGCCGGATCTCCGGCATCCGGGCTTTCTAATTCCCCACCAGATATCATCACCGGTTCAAAGCCCATCCGCCGAAAAACCAGTTCGGTTTGAAAAGTTTTGCCTTCTCCTTTGCGGCCGTGAATTCCCAAAATTAGGGGAACTCTTACTCCGGGTAAATTTAAAAAGTTTTTAGTGACGTGCACCGCAACTTTATCGAGAAAGTTAGGAGAAATGTAATAACTCATCAGTAGATTTGTGAGGGATTAATTGAGTTTACTGTTATGATTTTATGACAAAACTAACAGGCTGCACCGCTAACCTGGATTTTTACCGTACAATCGAGGTCTGCATATTATGTGTTAAGGAGCGATTCGTGAGTCCAGAAACCTTACTAAAAGAACCAAACGTGCAAGCCGAAGCCAGTCCCTTCAGTTCTGAGAGCTTCGACAGCTATGTAATGACAACTTACGGGCGTTTTGCGATCGCCCTAGAACGGGGCCTCGGCTGCCGCGTTTGGGATACCGAGGGCCGCGAATATCTCGATTTTGTGGCTGGTATTGCTACCTGCACTCTGGGACACGCCCACCCGGCAATGATTGCAGCGGTAACTCAGCAAATTCAGACCCTGCACCACGTTTCTAATCTTTATTACATCCCCGTACAGGGGGAGCTGGCGAAGTGGCTTGTAGACCATTCTTGCGCGGACAGAGCCTTCTTTTGCAACTCCGGCGCGGAAGCTAATGAAGCGGCAATTAAACTCGCCCGCAAGTACGCCCACGAAAAATTAAATATCTCGAATCCGACAATCATTACCGCCGTTGCGAGTTTCCACGGGCGGACTTTGGCGACAATTACGGCAACGGGACAGCCTAAATACCAAAAGGGTTTTAGCCCCTTGGTTCCCGGATTTCACTACGTGCCCTACAACGATATTAGTGCGATCGAAAGTGCGATCGAGCAACTCGACAAAGACGAACGCCAAGTAGCAGCAATTATGCTGGAAGCGCTGCAAGGCGAAGGCGGAGTTCGCCCCGGAGATATTGCCTACTTCCAGCGAATTCGGGAAATTTGCGACGAAAAAGGCATTTTGCTGATTCTCGACGAAGTGCAAGTCGGGATGGGACGCAGCGGCAAATACTGGGGCTACGAAAACCTCGGCATTGAACCGGATATCTTTACGTCTGCCAAAGGATTGGGCGGCGGTATCCCGATCGGCGCTATGCTGTGCAAATCTTTCTGCGATGTATTTGAACCGGGAAGTCACGCCAGCACTTTCGGTGGCAATCCTTTTGCTTGCGCTGTAGCTTTGTGCGTTTGCCAAACTTTGGAACGGGAAAACCTTCTAGAAAACGTGCAGCAGCGCGGGGAACAGTTGAAAGCAGGCCTCAACAAGTTGGCGGCCGAATATCCGCATTTAATTGCCGAAGTGCGCGGCTGGGGTTTGATTGTCGGGATGGAATTGCAAGCTGACATCGAACTGACATCGGGCGATATTGTCAAATCTGCGATCGCCGCAGGAGTGCTCTTGGTTCCTGCAGGGCCGAAAGTGCTGAGATTTGTCCCGCCGCTGATTGTCACCGCCGCTGAAGTCGATCGAGCTCTGCTGGCAGTGGAGTCAGCCTTGCGCTCTCAAGCGGTACAGTAAAATCTACTGAGTTGATTTTTGTTAGCTGTAGCGCTGAAGCTCGCCCAATATCCTAAACTCACTTAGTCCAGGACACACTCTTCCTCAGAAACCGGGTTTATTTCGAGATTTCTCGTTACTAAACCCCATAGTTTCCCAGAAACCGGGTTTCTTAGCCTAAGTCCGATCGGGGTAAAAGTAAACCCGTCCCGCTGCAAATCTGTCGGGGCGGGTTTGTCAAGTTTAGAACTGTCTGTGAAACCCGCTCCGACAGACACACGGCGCCTTTAAGCGATTGTAGGTGCTACTTTCGCTATCTGCGTGTCTGTTGGGACTTGTGAATCCTGGTTGAACTATTTCGCGCCCTTCCCACTAAACGAAGTACCGCTATAGTGGGAAGGGCGGGTGACGACAATCGCATCTTTGAGCAGTTTTTGGGACAGCTTTCAAGACATACAAGATGCAATCGTCATCACCAAATTTTTCCCTAATGCTGTGCTCGTCAACTGTATATTGTGAGAGAATAGAAGAACCAAGGAGGTGATGTTGAGTGCTAGACAGGGCTATCCAAGTTCGTTTGTATCCTACCCAAAAGCAACAAATACAATTAGCTCCCGCTTTGGGTTGTGCGCCTTGGTGCTCGAATTATGGTCTAAATAAATCAATTGAATTTTATAAAAAAACTGGTAAGAAACTTGGCTGCTCCGAACTCAACACACTTTTACCCGCTCTCAAAAAATCATATAGAAGTGCATGGCTAGGTGAGTGTTACAGCCAAGTTTTGCAAGCTACTACGCTCAAGTTAACCACTGCCTACCAAATTATTTTCCATAAACTTGTTGGGTTTCCTAAGTTCAAAATGCCCCATAAAAAACAGTCTATTCAGTATCGTCAAAACGTCAAGATGGTTGAGGATAGTGTCAAAGTTAGTCGCAATAGTGGAATAGGTCAACCCAAAATACCTAGATTAATTGAGGGTAAAAATAAGAGTGTAATTATTAGTAAAAAAAATTATTCAGAAAAAGCTCTGGTATCTATTAGAGTGAATGAAATAGAGTGTGAGAACCCGACAACAAAAGAAGGTAGGATTTATGGCATTGATTTAGGAGTGAAACACTTTGCTATTGTCAACGAGGGCGAAAAAAAATCTAAATATGACAAGGCTAAACATTTTGCCCAGCACGAGAAGAACTTGAAGCGCCAGCAGCAAAAGTTAAGGCGCCAGCAGACAAGAAATAATTTTCGGTACAAATATAGAAAAGTTGTTGCCCAGCTATACGAACAGTTTAGAAATTCGCGGCAATATTTTCTACATAAACTTAGTTATAAGTTGGTCAGCGATCGCCTCGCTGTCATAGTAGAAAACTTTCATTTGTGGAACAGGATTCGCAATCAAAATGTGGCGAAAGCAAGATCGGATGAGGTTTTGGAAAGTTTGACCAACTTCTTAGCCTACAAGTTGGAACGCAAAAGCGGGAACTTAGTCGAGATTGATAGAGGGGTTTCCCGTTCCAAACTTGGTTCTAATTGTTTCCATCAAATGGCCGAGATGCCATTAAATATGAGGGAAGGGACTTGTCCTCACTGTGCTACCGATCGCGATCGGGAGCGCGACAAGAAAGCAGCGATAAATATGAAAGCAGAAGGTATCAAAATACTAAAGGCGGAAGGTTCAGTTGTTTCTGCTTTAGGATGCGAGGTAATACCCAAGCTAGGACGAAAGTCTAAGCTAAGGCACTCGCCTATGAGTACAGAAGCCCCTACTATATTCGGTACTGCGATTTAGCGGTGGGTAGTTCACTTGGTTGCACGGAAGCAGCGCTCCTATGGTTAATAGTTTGGCGGAATGCACGATGGACGAACAGCGTCGCAAAACTGATGTTAATATGCTCCAAGCGCTGCTGGAAAATCCTGGCGACTCAGGAATAGATTTGATTTTGAGGACGAACCCAAAGTCGATCGACTTTGGGTTCGTGCAAACGCTTTATGTGGAAGAAGTGGCACTGACGCGAGAAAGCTTGCTGAAAGCTGCAAAATTTTTCCAAAAGGCGATCGCACCCTTAGAATCTGCAAAAGGGAATTATAAATTGCCCGCAACCGGGGCAGCCTATCTGGCTTTTTTAGCAGAAGTATTGCAGGCAGTCGCGCGCGGCGCTGATTCGCAGCACCTGTACTCGCTGCTGAGAAACAATTTAGACAAACTCGACCAAAATTTCGCACAACTGCTGCGCCACTGGGCCACTTTGGTGATCCCTGCTGCCAAAGAATCCGAGACTAGGCGCATTGCAGCGTTAATCGGCAATCTGAGCAACAAAATTGGGCGGTTTCCCCTCGGCAGCAAGGCTCATAACTTGGAAATTGAAATTGCCGGTTACGAAACAGTTGCCAAGGTGTTTACCCGCAAAGACTTTCCCCAAGAATGGGCGGTGATGCAAAACAATCTGGGCAACGCTTATAGCGATCGTCCCAAAGGTGATAAGGCTCAAAATATCGAACAGGCGATCGCTTGCTTTGAAAATGCCCTACAAGTACGCACGCCCGAACAGTACCCGGAACAGTGGGCGACGCTGCAAAACAATCTGGGCAACGCTTACAGCGAGCGTCTCAGGGGAGATTCGGCAGACAATCTAGAACAGGCGATCGCCTGCTATCAAAACGCGCTGCGAGTTCGCACCCGCGAAACTTTCGGGGAAGAGTGGGCGAGCACTCAAAACAATCTCGGCCGTGCTTACAGCCGGCGGCTGCGGGGCAACCGAGCTGAAAATCTGGAACAGGCAGTCGCTTGCTACCAGAATGCTTTGCAAGTCTACAACCGCAAGGTGTTTCCCCGGCGTTGGGCTACAACTCAAAATAATTTGGCAAATGCTTACTGCGAGTTGCTGCGGGGCAACCGAGCTGAAAATCTCGAATACGCGGTTACGTGCTATCAGAGAGCTTTGCAGGTGCGGACTCGGGAAGCTTTTCCGCAGCAGTGGGCGACTACTCAAAGGAATTTGGGCCGGGTGTTTGTCGATCGCATCAAAGGCGATCCGGTGGAAAATTTGGAAATGGCGATCGCCTGCTATCAAAATGCTTTACAAGTCTACACCCGCATTAAATTTCCCGAAGCTTGGGCTTCGATCCAAACTTACCTCGGTAGGATCTACAGTCGGCGGGTGAAAGGGGAAAAAGCCGAAAATATGGAAATGGCGATCGTCTGCTATCAAAATGCTTTGCTGTTTTGCAACCGCCAAAAAACTCCCGAACGCTGGGCAATGCTGTGTGCTTACCTCGGCCGCGCTTTCTGCGAACACGTGAAAGGGGAAAAAAACCGCAACCTCAAAAGCGCGATCGCCTGCTATCAAAATGCGGGCGAAGTCTACACCAGGCAGGCCTATCCCAACCGCTGGGCAATGCTGCAAATTTATCTCGGCAGGGCTTATTCGCAACTGACCGAGGCGGAAAACTTGTCCCACATGGAAAGTGCGATCGGCTGCTATCACAGCGCCTGTCAAGTCTACACTCGCGAAAGCTATCCCCACCGCTGGGCTGAAATTTTATTTTATTTGGGTCAAGCTTACCGAGTTCGAGGCGACTTGCTTCGCGCGTACGGGGTTTTTACTGCTGCAGTCGATACTGTTGAATTCTTGCGTTGCGAAGTTGGGGTTGATACAGTCGATTTTGGCGATCGGACGAGTACCGAAAAAGTCAAATTAACCCGCACTTGGACTGGACTCTATAAATGCCTGGTGCAAGTTTGCTTGGAACTCGGCGCCAGCCAACCTGAATATTACGCTAAGGCTCTGGAATATGCCGAACGCCACAAAAATCGGAATTTGGTAGAACTGCTGGTTAAATGCCAGTTGACTCCGAAAGCCGAAATTCCTGCAGCGGTGCGAAGCGAGTTGGAGTCGCTGCGACTGGAAATAGCGGGGGAACAGCGGCACCAAGAACAGGGAGAACCTGAGCCGAACACGACCTTGATTTCTGAGGGCGATAGCCAAGGTTGGAACAGCGGTTCTCTGCTGCCGAACTCGGACTTCATGCACTTAAATCGATTGTGGAAGCAGTTTGATAGGTTGATTGCGCGGGAGGTGCAGGCAAACGATCCTTTCTTCAGCCTAGCTCACAAAGTTGAACCGATCGCTTTCGAGCAAATTCGCCAATTGTTGCCTGATGACAATTGCGCTGCTGTGGTGTGGGCGAGTTTGGGGGAGTTGCTGGTTGCTTTTGTGGTGGTAAAGAGCGCACAATATCCCGCCGTTCACCTGTGTTCCCCGCAAAATGCTTTGGCTGCCGAAACTTGGGCCCAGGAGTACCTCAGCGCTTATTCTGAACAAAAAGGTCGCTGGATCAATCATCTCCCGGCTCGCCTCAAACGCTTGGCTGCGATACTGGAAATTGATCGAGTGGTGGCGCTGATTCCGGAGAATTGCGATCGGCTGATTTTTGTGCCGCACCGATTTTTGCACGCTTTGCCACTCCACGCTTTGCCTGTGGCGGGGAGAGACGGGTTTGAGGACGGTGGGGGAATTTTTAGGTCTGGGTGGAGCGATCGCAGCGGTTTTGATGTGGAAACCTACAGCCTTTCGGATTTTTCTCAAAGTTCGTCTTTTGGCGACGTTGCAGCGCCTGCTGCTTATTTGATCGATCGATTTGCCGGAGGAATTCGCTATGCTCCTAGCTGTCAGCTATTGCTGTTGAGACAAAGTGCACGCGGAGCAGCTATTGGTCGGTACAGACCCGGTTTGCAGCACCTTTTGGCAATTCCAACTTTCACCAGAGATTCGTTCTACAGCAACATTGAAATCGGCAATATTTCCCAGTATTTTGCCAGTGCAGAAGTGGTGCGCCATAAGCCGGCAATTAAAGAGGCTTTTTCGCAAGAAATCTCTGCTAATAATGGGAATTTGCCCCAGCAAATAGGGCAGTTGCAGCAGAAAAAATGCGCTCATTTTGCTTGTTTGAGTTTGCTTAATTTGGCTTGGCCGCTGAAATCGGCAGTGTTTTTGAGGAATGATTCTCTGAGTTTGGAGGAAATTTTTAATCTGGATTTTCGGCAATATTTTTTAGTTACTTTATCGGGTTGCGAAATTGCCGCTGGCGGAGTTAGCGGTGCTGGAGGAGATTTTGTGGGTTTGTCGGCGGGTTTGTTGTATGCTGGCACCTCTAGTGTGGTTAGCAGTCTTTGGAAGGTGAACGATGTTTCTACGCTGCTGCTGACGAGCAAGTTTTATGAAAATCTGGGACGGTTTTCTCGGTTGCAGGTGGGAGATGTGGCGATCGCGCTGGCGGACGCTCAAAGGTGGCTGCGGGATTTGAGTGGCGAGGAATTGGAGGTGTTGCTGGCGGATTTTCAACCTCAAATTTCGCAAATGTTCGATCGGCTTTCTCAAAGTTCTCGCCTGATTGCTGAGGCATCTTTGCAGCAAATTCGCAACCGCAAACCCTATCCTTTTGCCAATCCTTATTATTGGGCGGCTTTTACGGCGACTGGGGTTTAGTTATTAGTCATTAGTCATTAGTCATTAGTCATTAGTCATTAGTCATTTAAAAACCCGGCACTAACAACTTATTTAAAATTGTCAGTGCCGGGCACAAATTCAACAAATTACCAACAAAAGTTTAGGACTTTTTGCCGAAAATTTGTTCTTTCAAGGCTTTAATTTCTTCACCTAATTGTTGCCGGTTGGACGATCGCAGCAAATAGCGGTAGACAAACCACCCGGTGTATCCGATACCAATTAGCTCGAATGTGGGTGCTAGCAGGGGGATGTCGTTGAGTTCATCTATTATCCCCAAAAGCACTTTCAAAGAGATAATCGAGGCTACAATTACACCGATAACAGTCAGGGGACTTTTGTACTGCTCGTAAAAGCTGCCGATGTAAGCGGGAAACTCGGACAAAATTGAGATAATTTGTTCTTTGATCTGCTGGGTCTGACTTGGCGGTTCGTCGGTAATTATGACTTGTGTTGTACCCATCGAACTTTCTGCTTCATTTCCGGCAGGAATTTCGGTGATGATAACGGTTGTTTCTGGTTCGTTTGATGAAGTCATTTCTCCACTCGCAATAGTTTTTTGCTGGTTGGCGGCAGGTATTTCAACTGCTGCTGCGACTGTTTCAAGAGCCGGTATTTCGACTGCTGCAACCTCCCCGTCGGTTGGTTCAAGAGCCGACACTTCGCCTGTTTCTGAAGTCGGTATTTCGACTGCTGTAACTTCCACTGCTTGTTCGACAGTCGGCGTTTCGACTGTTTCGATCGCAACTTTTTCCACTTCTGAAACCTCTGCTGCTGATGGTTCAACAACCGGGGTTTCTACTGTTTCAAGAGTCGGTGTTTCGACTTTTGAAACCTCCACTGCTGACTGTTCTGTAGCAGAACTTTCGGCGACTGTTTCTGCGTGTGGTTGTTCTGGGGTAGGAGTTTCGTCCGCGACACCAACAGCCGGCCCATTCAAGTTGCTAATGGCATCAAGCAAACGGGTTTTAGCCGTTCCTCGCTGGTGAAGGATTACCCAAGATTCTATCAGGTCGGGGCCGTGCATTGCACCTGTCAGAGCGGCTCTGAGCGATCGCATAATTAGCCCTTTGTTAAGATTTTTCTCTTTACTGAGCTTTTTAGTGATTTTCTGAGCTTCCGCTGATGTCAGGGAGGAATGACTTTCCATAGCTTCTACAACTGCTTGTAAAGCCTGTGCAGCCCCTTTTTGCTGCAACTGTGCGAGTGCTTCTTCTTCGTATTCCACCGTGGTGGAGAAGAATACCTTACACATATCCACAGCATCGGTTAAGCGAACGAGACTCGGGCCGATTAAAGCAGCTATTTGTTCGAGCCAGGGCCGGTCTGCCTGCAAGTCAAACTCATAACCGCCTTTCTGCCACCAATAAGGTATCAGCAAATCTGTCAATTGCGGCACTGGCATTTTGTGCAGGTATTGACTGTTAAGCCAATTGAGTTTATCCCAATCAAATTTTGCACCGGCTTTGTTGACTCGATAGAATGTAAATAATTCTGCTGCTTCCGACAGTGTAAATATTTCCTGCGTTGAATCCGGCGGCGTCCAGCCCAGCAAAGTCATGTAATTAACTAAAGCTTCGGGCAGGTAGCCCATATCTTTGAAGTCAGAAATCGAGGTTACGCCGTCGCGTTTAGAAAGCTTTTGCCCTTGGGAGTTTAAAATCAGCGGCGTGTGGGCAAATTCTGGGATTGTCGCGCCCAAAGCTTCGTAGAGCAATATTTGTTTCGGAGTATTGCCGATGTGATCTTCGCCGCGGATGACGTGGGTGATGCCCATGTCGATGTCATCGACAACTACTGCGAGGTTGTAGAGGGGTTGGCCGATGACGCCGCCGCTGGATGCCCTGGCAATTACCATGTCGCCGCCGAGGTCGCTACCTTTCCAGGTTACGGTGTCGCGTACCATGTCGTTCCACGCGATCGTGCGATCGTCGTCGATGATAAACCGAATCACAGCTTGTCGCCCTTCGCCTTCAAAAGCTGCGCGCTCTTTGCTTGTCAAGTTGCGGTGCCGGTTGTCGTAGCGGGGGGCTTGTTTGTTGGCTTTTTGTGCTTCCCGCATTTCGTCGAGTTCTTCCGACGTGGTGTAGCAGCGGTAGGCGAGTCCATTGTCTAGAAGGGTTTGGACTGCTCGGCGGTATATTTCCAGACGTTGGGACTGAAAACTCGGGCCTTCGTCCCAGTTCATACCCAGCCAGGTGAGTCCTTCGAGGATGTTATCGGTGTATTCGCTTTTAGAACGTTCTACGTCTGTGTCTTCTACCCGCAGGATGAATTTTCCGCCTTGGTTGCGGGCAAACAGCCAGTTAAATACGGCGGTTCTGGCGGTACCGATGTGTAGGTTTCCGGTGGGACTGGGGGCTAGACGGACTCTGACATTCATGTAGATTTTTGCTTTTAGATTGGGCGATTTACGGGTTGGGGGAATAGCTGATGTTTAAGACTTCAAATTTTATTATATTTTGTTGCCGACTTAAAATTTGTGCTTGGCAGGTGCTTTGCCTCGAATTACTTGATAATACGCGATCCTCTTCGAGGGCTTTCCTTCGGATCGCGGAGCTAACGAGCCATCGGGCGAAAGTCTCCGGCAAGGCACTAGAAGGCATCTTGATGATATTAGCATTGCGGGCGGGCAAGACAGGATTCACCTTTGGGACTATTTTTCACACCACAAATAACTGCTTTAGGAGTACCCAAGGCGTACCTGATAACTATTGATGCTTGTAAAATGTTTGTGTGCGATCGACGACATTAAAATATATTTCCCTATGTCTGCTGCTAAAACTGAGTTTTCCGAATCTGTTGCGCCCTCACCCGAGTCTTTTGCGCCTGCTTGGCAGATTGAGTTACTGTACGACGGTGAATGTCCTCTGTGCGTGCGGGAGGTTAATTTCTTGAAAAAACAGGACGCGGGGCGAGGTTTAGTGTCGTTTGTGGATATTGCGGATGATGGCTACAACCCGGAGGTTCACGGCGGAATCGACTACGAAACGGCGATGGGGCGGATTCACGCGGTGTTACCCGACGGTACGACGGTTAAAAATGTCGAGGTTTTTCGCCGCACCTACGAGATTTTAGGTATGGGCTGGGTTTATGCTGTGACTAAGTTACCAGTGATCGGGGCGATCGCCAATTGGCTGTACGGAATTTGGGCAGACTGGCGGCTGAAGCTGACAGGAAGGCCGGATTTAGCAACTATTATGAGCGATCGAACTCAGCGGATCGAGTGCGAAAGTCAAGGCCGCTGCCGACCCAACTCGAAATGAGTCATATTTAATAAGTTCGATCGGTCTATCAGAAGATGTCAGCAGAAACAGACTGCAACTAACATTAAAGATGGACTACTATTAAAGGTCAAAAAAAATGCAAGATGCAGGCTATACAGTCTTCATGGGGTTCGGGGGTCTCTGGATACTTATGGGAATTGCCGCTGTGATTTTCCTGTTCAAATCGGACGGTCAAAAACTTAGGTTTGGCAAATGGGGACTGCTAGTTGCTATTCCGATTCTCGTCCCCATCGTCCTGGTTTTGACATATCAGATCGCCCGACCCTTTATTTCCTCGCACCTTTGAGCGCTGCTGGGAGTCGATGTTTAAATTTAATTATAGGCAAAGAGTTTGCGGAACTTGTTAGGAGAGTTCTAGGAAAGGGCAAGGAATATTAGGAGTCGTTGATGGGGGTGGAGTGGGTGCCACAACTTCTCGCTGGACTAGGCGGAAACTAGAGACCACCCAAAAATTTGCTAACAAGCACTTTCCATTCAGGCAGATCGCGTATGTCAGTCAATGCTAAATCCCTCAACACATCTTTAGCTTGTTCATGGTAGCTTCTAAATTTTGAACGTAGAAGCTCTTCCTGCTCAAGCTTAGCATCACTAGAAAGGATAGAATTAACGGTTGCCAATAGTGCAAGAGTGATAACAACTGCGACCCCAGCCGCCGCCACATCAAAAACACCTGTAGGTGGAAGAAATGATTTAACAAACAAAAAGAGGCTGGAACCCGCTGTTTCAGCTAAAAATGTTGGCAGGATAGCGAGCGCAGCTTTAGAAGACAAAACTTTGCCAGTGTATAAGTAATACAAAGACCCTATGGCAACTGCCTGTGTGGCGGTAATAAATGCTGCGCTGCCCGGAATAAATGCTTGACCTGCCACTGCTATCAAAGCTACCGCAATTATTTTGACTCCATAAGACTGCTTTTCAGCCATGTGTCTTGCTAGCAGCAGGTCTTTTCCCTTTTTTTCTAGAAATTCCTCAATGTCAGTGCGTAGCGGAAAAACTCCTCTAATATCCATCTTGGGATTACGGCTTTTAGGATCGTAACCCTTCGTACAAGTTGGATAAATCTTGTCTACCTTTAAATGGTTTTTCCACTGATTGACTACATCGTCTACAACCGTTGGAGCGAGATCATCCCACTCATCAATTTTGTTAAGAACGACAAAAAATTCATCACAATGCTGCCTCAAGTCATCTAGGCTTTTCTTTTGTGAAGCATCTGAGGAACCAGTTACTACAAATATGCCAACATCAATATGCCTCAAAAAATTCTTGGTGACTTCACTATTCTCTGCACGCACATCGTCAAGACCTGGTGAGTCAATTAAATAAACCTTTTCATCAAGTTTTAGAATTGTTAAATCTTTAGTAACGCCCGAAACTGCTCCTACCTTGGCAATTTCTAAAGCTTTTCTTCTGCTCAGTTTCAACAAAGCATTAATGAGGGAACTTTTTCCGGAACTTACCTTGCCGATTATCGCAATGTTGAGAGATTGCGATAAATCAGGTGCTTTTTCCACAAATTTCGCTTGTACTCGCTCAAAAAAGCTCTTTTCGTCTAACCCGTCGAAGGCTGAGTCACGCATTTTCCCTCCTCCTCTAATATCGTTTACGCAAATGATTGCTATAAATGGGTTTTGGTAAGCATTCTCGTAATCAACCCGTTATGTAGCTAAAATTTAGGTAATTCATATACCAACAACTAAAATATAACATCAAGTTTCCGCAACTTTTTCTTAGTAGTGGAATCCCGGGTGGCCAGAAACCGGGTTTTTTTGCGAGAATAATTCGTTACAGCCCGCCTCAACGGCTAAAACCCCGTTGCTTGGATTTTGATGCGTCCAAGGCTGTTTCTGTAAGCGGATGACATACGGAAAGTCTCCAGATGTCACCTGATTTGAGATGATATCGAGAGACTTCCGTATCTCTACCCATTTATTGAGTAGTGAAATGTTCAACTACCCATTGATTTATAATCAATAAGAAATTGGGATAGCTTTTTTCAGCAATCTGAACATTTTCTATTTTGAACGGGACAGACGGGGCTCGAACCCGCAACTTCCGCCGTGACAGGGCGGTGCTCTAACCAATTGAACTACTGTCCCTCGTTTTGCCGTTTTTTCAGGCACAATTTCTATTATGCCTATAACTTCACCTTTTGTCAAGAGGTTTTTTGAACTTTTATTTGGAAGCCCAAAATTTGAGTCTCTTGCAGGGGACTGAAGTTGTTGTCGCTCACCAAAATCAGACCTCTGCTAGCATCCCCCAGGGCGGGGCCAAATGTCAACCCCTCAATGTTGTCTAGGGGAATTTTCAGGGTTTCCAAATCCAGCAGCAGGCGTTTTTGAGCGGGAGAAACCTCGCTGAGACGGCTTTTGAGGCTTTCGAGTGCTTCAATACGATCGCCCTTTTCCAGAGAAATCTCAAAAATTCTGATAGTTGTGCCGGTTTCCAGGGAGAAAGCACGCTCTAAACTCAGCAAGCGGTTATCGTCGATCGCCAACAAATCCACTAAACCGTTGCTAGTTAATTTTCCCACAGGATTCGCACCAGCCGGTAGCGGTTCGGTGATGTAGAGAAACGATGCTTCTGGATTGCCGCTCACCGCATCGTAGCGCAAAATCCGGCACGGGCTCCCGGTTTCCAGGGAAGGTACTGCGCCATCTTGAACCAAGGCGTTTTCTGTGGCTGTAAATAGGTATTTGCGATCGGGCGTTAAAGTTAAACTTTCAAAAGCGAGATTGTTGCGGATGCCTTTACTGCCTTTGTCGTCGGCCAAAAATAGGTCAGGAATTGGCAGCGTTTTCAGGAGTTTACCATCGAGGGAGAACTCTTTGATAAAAGGATTTATTTTGCGATCGACATCTCCCTCAGAAGAAACAAACACGCTATTGCCAGTAAAAGCTATCCCTTCAGGATCTAAACTTAATTCAGGAAAACCTTTGCCGTTTTCATCTAATAAAGTAGTGACACCAGTAAAAGTAATTTGCTCTTTTTCCAATTTACCAGATTGCAAGTTGATTTTTAGAGTATAGAAGCGCGCCGGAGCCTTGCTGCTGCGGTCATCAGAAATGGCATAATAAACTTGTTTGTCGGCATCATAAGTAATGCCCGAAAGCCCGCCAATTTCCGTCCCCTGAAACGGAGAACCTGTAGGAAATATTGCTCTGCCGATAAAATCTATTTTGGTAACAGCGAAAGATTTGGCTGACTGGTTTACCCAAATAGCAACACTTGCTGCCATCAAAAAACAGACAATAAATATAGTTGGTTTTCCTAGCTTTCGCATTTTACCAATAAATACATTATTACCTATCTTCCTCTTCCCTTTCTTCCTTCGCGCCCTTCGCGTCTTCGCGGTTCATTACATCTGAAAATCACAGCTCATGATTTAGCAAAAAATTGGTCAACCACTCTTTAACTACATAAGTAGCACGACAGTCGTCCTCATTGTAGCGGACGATCGCCTCCAAGAGCGATCGATCGCCGGTTTTAAGCCAATCGTCGTACCAGCAGACGCACTGAGCACCATTAGCCTTAGCATCTCGCCAGTCAAAACCCAGCCAGCGGGCAATGGGTTTGAGTGCGTAACTTTCCACCGGCATAATCGCTTTTTGCGTCACTTGTTTGTGAATATCTACAAACCGTTTCAGCACGGGTTTCCACAAATAAGCTGGAGTATTGTAAAGTTTAGCCAGTCGCTTAAAAGTCTTGACTTCGTAGTCGCAAAAGTGAAAAATCGGAGCAATGGGATAAGCCCACATTAATTCTAAGAATTGCTCCCAAATTGCACCTTCCTCTGCTGCTGATTCTGCTAAAAAACCGTGGAATTTTTCCGTATTGTTGGATCGGTCAACAACTAAGACTCCGTGGAGGTAATCTAAGTTTAACTCGGGTTCGGCTTCAATATCAAAGTAGAGTTCGATTGGGGCGATCGGCAAAAAGACAGATTGCGAATACGGAATTGGTTTCTTGCGGAGAATTGGCGCCGGTATAGAAGATGTGGCAGGTTTATTTTCTCTACTTTTTACTTCCTCAACAGCGATGTTATTCAAGATATTGTCTCCAATATCTGGTACTATTTCAGATGAGTTAAGTTCTTCTGAATTCTCACTTCTACGTTCTTCTCGATCGTTAATGGGTGTATCCGTGTCAAAATCCGTGTCGTGCCTTCCTTCTTCCTTCTTCCCTCTTCCTTCTTCCTTCTTCCTGACATCCGTTACATCCGTTACAGAATCCGTTGCCGAACTTCCTTCTTCCTTCTTCCTTCTTCCTTCTTCCCGCAACAGCGGTAGATTTAGCAAGTGCGATTGAGCTTGCTGCACCACATCAAAAGCAACTCTGTCGGGGAACTCTGGATACTCAGAAAGCAGTTCGGAACTAGCATTAGCGAGAGCTTCTACATCAGTAATTTGGAGAGTTTTTAGTCTAGCATAGCGGCTGGCCGTAACTCCCGGCAATAAGGAAAGATGTTTAATAGATTCGGCTTCGGCGTGACAGATAGTATACCAACCGCAAAGATTGCACTTTTGCCGGGAAATAAACACCTCTGGTTTATCCCGATTTTCTATCATCTGAATGCAGTTGTCTAAAATCTCGAACATCTCAGGAGTTCGCTGGTCTAGATTCACCGACCACAGCCCTTTTTTTCGCAGCATTAGCCACGCAGCCTCGGGGATTGTTTCCTGCAGGGAAGCTAAAACTTGGGCGTGAAAAGCTGCGATAATTTGATACTCTAGTTTTGGTCGCTTGCTAAGCCAAATATCCGCAGTAATATAACTCCAATCGCCAAATTTTGATTTTCCTGGCTGTTTGATTAATAAATGGGGGCGGCCGATCAGGGTAATGTTTGAAGAGGGAAGATTGGAGGATGAAAGATCAACGGGAGTTTCGGGGAGTTCGCCAAATTCGGGGAAATATTGACTGTCAATTCCTACCAGAGAAGTTGTTGCGGCGTTGGTTTGGCCGAATTCGCCCTGGATCAGAACTCCTCGGTAAATGCGATCGACCCCTTGCTGCATTAAACTCAATGTAGCGGCCGCGCCGGCTTCCCAATCCCCTCTAGGATAATATGGTTGTTGGTAAGTCTCGTGTTCCAAAGCTTGCTGCTGGTATGCGGCGCTGTCGCGCATCAGTTTCAGCAGAAAGTCGCTGGGGGGGTCTTGTTGTTTCCAGTCTCCGCAGGTATCTAAAAATGCTCGGAGATGGCATCGTTGATAGGAAAGTAGCAGTTTGTCAGTTATTAACATTTAGTATTCGCAAGGCATAGAGTATCAGGCAAAAGGTATAAAATTCACAGCATTAGTTATTCAATATTAACGCTATCAATAATTCCCAAAAAAAAATGACAAAGGACAATCACCGGCAACAATTCCCAGCTTTGGCCAATAAAGCTTATTTTAACTACGGCGGACAAGGGCCGCTGCCTGAGCCTGCTTTAGAGGCGATTTATGAGGCTTACAAACGGGTACAGCTTGGAGGGCCGTTTTCGGGGGAGGTGGGGGCTTGGGTGGTTCAGGAGGCGATGCTGACGCGACGTGCGATCGCATCTGAGTTGACGGTACCTCCTGAAACCATCGCCCTAACTGAAGATGTCACCGTCGGCTGCAATATTGCGCTGTGGGGCATTGACTGGAAAGCAGGCGACCATTTGCTACTTTCTGACTGCGAGCACCCCGGCATTGTAGCTAGTGTAATGGAACTTCAGCGCCGTTTCAACATTGAGGTTTCGGTTTGTCCGTTGGCGGCTACTTTGAATGAAGGCGATCCGGTGGCGGTGATTGCTGATAGTTTGCGGCCAAATACTCGCTTGTTGGTAATCAGTCACATTTTGTGGAACACTGGCCAAGTTTTGCCTCTGGCTGAGATTGTGAAAGTGTGTCATGAACGCCCCCTAGCCCCCCCTTGCCAAGGGGGGGGACAAGAGGATTTTTCGCTGATTCAATCCGAGGGGGAAACAGGTGTAAAACCCCCCCTAACCCCCCCTTGGCAAGGGGGGGGACAAGAGGGCTTTTCGCTGGTTCAAGGGGATGGATCAGAGGATTTGTCCCTGATTAAAGGGGGGGGACAAGAGGAATTGCCTGCCAAGAATCACAAAGTTAGAGTGTTAGTTGATGCCGCTCAATCGGTGGGGGTTTTGCCTTTAAATTTGATTGAATCGGGGGTTGATTTTTATGCTTTTACTGGTCACAAATGGTGGTGCGGCCCGGAAGGTTTGGGCGGGCTTTATGTGAGTGCTGAAGCTTTGGCAGATTTGCATCCGGTGTTTATCGGTTGGCGGGGAATTGTGACGGATGCTAATGCTAAAGTCCTTGGGTGGAAGTCTGGATCGCAGCGCTATGAAATTGCGACTTCTGCTTATCCTTTGTATGCGGGTTTGCGGAGTGCGATCGCCCTGCAACATGAATGGGGTACGATCGAGGAAAGGTATGCAGAAATTTGCCGTTTGAGTAAGTATCTCTGGGAGCGTTTGTCGGAACTTCCCGAGGTGGAATGTTTGCGGAAATCTGCGCCGGAAGCTGGTTTGGTTTCGTTTCGATTAACTAATGGGATGCCGCACAAAAAGCTGGTCGATTTGTTGGAAAAACAGGGGATTATGGTGCGGACAATTCTTAATCCTGATTGTGTGCGGGCTTGTGTTCACTATTTTACAACTGAGACCGAGATTGATAAGTTGGTTGGGGCGATCGCAATTCAATTCGTATAGCCGGGGCAGGTTTATCTATAGTCCTGGACGCACGGGTAGTCAGAAACCGGGTTTTTGCGAGAATACTTGGTTACAGCCTTTGAACCGGGCAAAAAACCCGGTTCCTTTTTTTGGCATCAATATAATAAGATGGATTCGGTGTTATTGGCTACAGGCTTGCCATGTATGAGTGGAATTGACCGTGAAGTTACTCTAGAAACCCGAAGCAGTCTCATTGACAAACATCTCCCCGGAACCCAAAAAGCAGAAAGCGAACTTGAAAGCGAAGGAATTGTCCATCTCTTTAATGATAGAGAAACAATGGAAAGAGTCGCCGCAGAAATCAAGACAAGAGGCGAACGCACAGGAGCGGACGATCCAGAGGATAATTACTGGAGTTTAGACTAAAAAACGAGCGCATCTAAAAGTAGCTGCCTTTAAATATCCGGCAAGCTGTTACTCAAAAACTCAAGAGGGAGAAA